>CALKXZ010000393.1 GCA_938003775.1 uncultured Granulosicoccus sp.
CAAGCTGAACGCACACAGAGTTAACCTTGGCACAGTTAATCGACTATCAAAAGCGTTAGTTCTCATCGATTAAACCTTTGCTCTGTCAGGCTTGTTCGAGTAAAGCCACGATCCTACCCGGTCTGCTTGGGACCAATGGTAGAAATCAATCACACATCTGGCTTGCAATCCGTCTTCTGTCATACGGTACATATCACAGGCACGAACCTCGTGTGGCCACACGGCCAAGTGATGATCGATTCTTTTTAATAAGGCAAGCAGCCCAGCCGCGTGTTGAATTTTTACCGACATCATCAGTCTAAGTGTGCTGATAGGTTGTTGCTCAGTCGACTGCATTGTTTGAGCTAACACAGTCTGTTCGTAGGTTAAGTCCAGTACATCGGGTGACCGTGCTTCGTTTGCCATAACTTCAGCTAACTCTATTTGCAGAGTTTCAAGAGTCTGTCCAAGACCTTGAGCCAGCTGCTCATACCGCGGCGAATGCAAGGTGGCCAGTTGTTGCTCCAGTGCCTGATGCCTGATACGCGACTGTCTAACCCGCTCCACTATCAAGTCAGACGATTTTTTAAGTCCTATCACTGTACTGGCAGAGACAGCCAGTACACCCAGCGCTATAGCCAGAAATATCCACCAGCGAATCATCAGACGCTACTCATAATGAGAAAAATACGAAAAGCGGATTGGTTGTCAGCCAGCGATACGCTGGATTGCGCCGTGTTAACGGGTGACTCGAGCACCTGAACAACATCAACCCCTGGCAGGTTCTCCAGATACAACACAAACGTGTCGAGTATCTGCTGCTGCGCCCTTAAACCAATGGCTCCCGATAGCGTGCCGGAAAATTCCATTTGCACGCGTGGCCGATTCGACTCGCCTGACCATAACGACTCTCGAGTTGATACGTTCTCAGATGTTGTAAACACAGCATCAATGTTTGACTCCTCAGTCAGCGTTGTCCACGACAACGTATTGAGATACAACGCCGGAAATTCCGTTATCGCCTGCGCGATAGTCACCATGATCACAGCTGGGTCGAGCGCCTGCGAACGCTTGTATTGATCCATCCGCTCAATCGACAAAGCAACAAATGCGGGAGACACCTCCAGCTGCTGCATAGATTCGGCTAATGGGCCGATCTGCCCCTGCAAGTGTTGCTCTTCACCGTTTAAACGCGCACGCTCGCGTGCAGCAGCTATACCGTGCATCGAAGCCAGCATTACGGTGGCTGTCGCCAGCATGGCACACACCAGCGTGACCTTTTGTAGAAAGGCTATACGAGCGATCACGCTCGCTTTTCTCAGCGAAGGCTGTAGCACTGCCAGGGCTATACGCCGCGAAGCACCCAAGCGCCAAGGTGTCGAATGAACCCCTTTAGCGAAAAACAATCGGATCACTGAACCAGCTGTTGTATTATTTTCAATGACTGGACCTTCAGCAACGCGCTGTTGCGCATGACCACGAGGTAGCGATAGTCCTTCCAGCAATCCGTGTTTCGACAATGCTACCGACTGGATGTTAGTGTCCACACAATGACCAACCATCAATGCGGACAGAAGACGAGCCGCCGAATAGGCAGCTGATGGGCTTGGCCAGTCCAATCTGGGAATCAACAAAGAGATCGCTCTTTGCTCATCCAGCAGCTCCTGAGTCACATAGCGCATGCTTCTGGCAATGGATTCTCTGGTCGCGTCGTCAGTGTCACTAACAGATTCCATTTGCATAAACAGAGGCACTGACCTATCAATCAGAATATGACGTTGCTCCTGCTGTGTCGAATGCACAAGCAACACGGGGCCGTGTTGTGGCTTAACGCAGTGACACAACAGTTCGGTGGCCATTGCAACATGTGAGAACCGAACACCTTGCATTTGTAGCTGGCGCAACCAGTGATCAAAGTGCTCAGGAATAATGTGATGCACAATACTGAGCACATAAGGCGACAGATACCCGGGTAACTCCTTCACACTGGCTTCGGCGTATTGTTTTTTTAAACAGTGCATAAGCCTGTGCGTTTTTAATCGCTTCACCCATGTGGCACCAGGGGTGTCCAGCTTGATACGATCTAGCTCTTCCAGTGACGAATCGATCACCAGTTCGATAACAACCCCTGCATCAATTACCTCAGACTGAAGCCACGGCGGACGACTGCTCGTCGCTAAAGGTTCTGGTTTTACTGACTCCACAAAGCTTTCCAACACAGTGTGGTCCTGCCACTTAAACCAGAACGCCTGATCTTCCTGCAAAACCAGCACAATACGGTAGGGCTGTGTTGTGTTTTTGAATATATCCAGTGCGTTTAACATAGTCATGAGAGCACTACCACGTCAATTGCTGACTGATAAACAGGACCCAATATAGAAATGACCATCCATAGCAGCATCGAGCCAATGATCAGTAAAAGCGTTGGCCCCGTCAGTGCTTCAGCACGGCGAATCGACATGTCCGCTTGTTGCTGCTGCTGGATGCTAGCTCGGCGTAATGCCTGATCCAGCGCTCCCGACGATTCACCGGCAGTCAGTATTTTTTTAAACGCTACAGGCACTAACCCAGCGGGTGTAAGAGAGCGTGACAAGCTGGTGCCCGACACCATGGACAAACGCACCTGTTCTAGTTGGTTGCGAAGCGCACTATTAGTGATCACACCCTCAGCCAGTGCCAATGATTGATCCAGCTGTACTCCGCTGGTATACAATCTGGCGCTGACATTGGCATACCGACTAAGAGACAGGGCTGTCAATATAGGACCCAACAGCGGTAGTTTCAGCTGCAGGTGATGCCAGAATCGCTGACAGTTATCGCTCAGCCGTGCAATGAGCACCACCAACAGACAAACACTCATCACAATGGCACTGGTGGGCAGCAGATAAATGCTGAGCCAAGCTGACAGCGCAATTAGCCATCGACTGTGCCAGGCCAATGGTGTTTGACTGGATACCAGGAAACTCTCCATGGATGGCACTACAGATACAAACAGAAAACCCGTGACGCCACCGAGCACAAGTAACGCAAACATAGGATAAGCAAGCACAGTTGCCATGCGCGACTTCAGTGCCGATTGCCATTGCATCAATTCCATGGCTTGCTGACAAGCATTGGCCAGTTGGCCATTGGCCTCTCCAGCCCTGACCAGTGTAACCACTGTAGAGCTAAACACGATCGGCCATGCGGCAAACGCATCAGACAATGGTTGTCCGCCGTTGACGCGGCTACTGACATCATCCCATATACGGCGCATACGATAGCCTGATTCAAGCTCAGACACCGAGACCAGGGCATCATCCAAACCTACACCCGCCTGTAACAAATGCGTCAGATGAAATAGCGAGACGGACAGTGAAGCATCAGCACCAATACTACGCTTCGGATGGTTCGGTCTACTGTCAATTCGATCAATGTTGATCATCGTGCTGGCTACCTCCGTGTGTAGAGCCATGAAAATGTTAATAGCCGGACAAACCTAATCCTGTTGTTTCTGGGGACCGTTCGCTGGCTGCAGATTCAATGGGCACGCCAAGTACGCGAGCCACCTCAAGAGCATTGGTGACCCCGTTTTCCAATAGTGTCCCGGCCTGCACCGTCAAATTTGCATACCCAGCTTTTATAGCCACCTTCTCTAGCTCATCAATACCCGCACCGGAGGCGACCAACCGGCTCAATGATGAGTCCATCACCAACAATTCCATGATGACCTGCCGACCGTTATAGCCAGATCCACGGCACGGTGTGCACTGTTGCCCGCGTCCGTTACAAGTAGTGCAGCATTTTCTGACTAAACGCTGGCAGATAACCGCACTGACATTCGCTGCCAGCGCAGCATTAGAGGCACCCAGTTCTTTTAATCGATCCAGCGCTGCAGGCGCACTGTTCGCGTGTATTGTGCTGAACACCAGATGTCCGGTCATGGCGGCTCGTATAGCCATTGCACAACTATCGGAATCGCGTATCTCACCAATTAGCAACACATCAGGGTCCTGTCGCAACAACGCACGCACCCCTTGTGCATAGTCCAGCGATCGAGTCGCATCAATATTCGACTGATGGATACCGTGCATAGCGCGTTCTACAGGATCCTCCAGTGTCATGATATTTAACTGCTCATGATCCTGTTCGGCGAGCAAGGCATATAGGGTTGTGCTCTTGCCTGATCCGGTGGGACCACAAACCAGTAATAATCCACTGGGGCGTTGTGCGTGTATTAACAGTGTTTTGCGAATATCTGCTGGCAGATCCAATTGCGCTAACGTGCTGTGACCTGCGTGTTCATGCAACACCCTAAGCACCGTATTCTCGCCATACAATGTGGGGAATGTCGATACCCGAAAGTCCACTCGAAAGGCGTCAATCAGTTGTGATAGCTGACCATCTTGTGGCTGCCTACACTCGGCAATATCCAGTGAAGCCAATAGTTTTATCCGTACCAGCAAACCCGGTAACACTGAACCATGTAGTGTGCTGTAATTCGCCAGTACACCATCAATTCGAAAGCGTACGTGCATGTGTGTTCGACTCGCAGACAGATGAATATCGGATGCACCGTGCCGGCACGCAGCACGCAGCATTGAATCAAGAACAGTAATCA
>CALKXZ010000394.1 GCA_938003775.1 uncultured Granulosicoccus sp.
GTACCGATATATTTCATGTGGTTGGGGCCGAACCTGTGTAACAAACTATTGGCTGTATGTACGCTGAAACGCAGGAGTTGGAACCTGTTACAGCGCCTGGAAACTGTCGTGCCGGGACTTTATACCGCGCAGGGTCCAGTGCGGTTAAACTGCGCGCTCCAGTCCAGTATAACCGGAGCGATCATGCCGATTTGTCATCCTGTCAGAGGTGTGTTTTGTCCCTGATTATCGCCTTGCCGCGTGAACGCCGCACCAGCGAACGTCGCGTGGCGCTAGACCCATCCCGGGTAGAACGGTTGCTGCAGGAGGGCATGCAGGTCCGGATCGAGGCTGAGTGTGGCCATTCGGCCAGTTTTCATGATGAGGATTATCACGGTGTAGTCGTTAAAGACAGCTTTGCAGAGCTAGTCCGCGACGCCGATATTATCGTTAAGGTGGTTTGCCCGACCTTGGAGGAAATCGCTCTATTACCGGCTCAGTCCGTATTGATTTGCATCATGTCGGCGTTTCAGCATCAGGAAGAAATCATTGCACTGCGCGATCAGCAAGTGACCGTGCTAGCAATGGATCAGCTACCGCGTATCACACGTGCCCAACCCATGGATGCACTGTCCTCACAGGCAACAGTTGCGGGTTACAAGGCTGCCCTGCTGGCCGCTGAACTCTCACCTCGCCTGTTCCCGATGCTAACCACGGCTGCAGGCACTATTCGACCCTCGCGTGTGTTGGTTATTGGCGCCGGTGTGGCGGGATTGCAGGCCATCGCCACATCCCGACGTCTGGGGGCGCAGGTTGACGCCTACGACATCCGACGCGCCGCGAAAGAGCAGATTGAGTCTGTCGGCGCGTGCGCAGTGGATACCGGTGTGATCGTCGAAGGCGCGGGTGGTTTTGCAAGAGCTTTGCGTAGCGATGAAAAGCAGAAACAACACGATGTACTGGCTGAGCATTTAGCTCGAGCGCATGTGGTGATTTGCGCCGCTTCCATACCGGGGCGCCGGGCGCCGCGTATCATCACTGAAGACATGGTTGATGGCATGTTGCCCGAATCGGTCATTGTCGATATGGCCGCCTCAACCGGCGGTAACTGCGAATTAACCAAAATAGGTGAGCACTATTATCATCATGAAACACTGATTGTCGGACCACTGAATCTGCCCAGTCATGGCGCAGTGCATGCCAGCGAAATGTACGCTCGTAATATCTACAATATGCTGCAGCTGGTGATCGTCAATGCTGAAGTGGTGCTTGACCCTGAAGACGAAATCATTGCGCGCTGCGTGTTGATGCACAATGGCAACATTACCGATGCAAGTACCGCGAAATTGCTGGATGTTGAACCGGTTGCATTCGGTGGAGCTGTGCATTCTGCCGCTGCTGAAATGCCAGATCAAACATCAGGCTGGCTTGACGATGAGTCCGACGATGGGGTCAGCGATGAACAGCGCTACACCGATAACTCAGCGCCGCAAGACACCTCGGCTGGTGCGGCCAACGTTACAGCCGATAGTCAAGAGTCGGCGCTGAGTGTAACCGGTGCTAACTTGGATGATTCAGCGGGTGATTCATTGCGTGATCCATCGTCACATTCAACAGCTCCGCTCGCGTCCACAAATGTGGCCACTGATAATACGACGTCCGATTTGGCAAACACGGCGAAGCGTGCTGCGACACCCTCAATGTCCGATGAAGATCATCTGCGCTCAGACGAGCACAGTTCGACAGTAGTTCCAAATGACACAGCCGCTGAGAACTTGTCGGCCAATCTGGACGAACTAGCAGATGATGAAGCGGTGCAGGACCTGGCTCGACTGGATGGCTTGACAGAACCGCCGGAACTCGCTGCCGAGGTTGAGCCGGTACTAGCGGTGGATGACCTGACCCAAATTGACGGTATCGGACCAGCGCTGCAGGGACGGTTAAATGCGTTTGGTTTTCGGCGACTGACGCAGTTGGCTGAATTGGATGAACAAGGTATTGAGAAATTGGCGGTGCAGCTGGAGCTCAGTGAAGAGATCAAGCAGCAGGATTGGGTGGGTCAGGCCAGGCAATTAGTGGAGATAGAGCAATGAGTGGTGTAGGCGGGCTATATCTCATTCTGCTAGCTGCCGTGGCGGGTTATGTACTGATAGCACGGGTACCTTCGATCCTGCATACACCTATGATGTCCGGCTCGAATTTTATACACGGTATTGTCTTGGCGGGTGCCATGCTTGCATTAGGCAATGCGGATGGCCTGCTTGAACAGATCATTGGTTTTATCGCTGTGACAGCGGCGGCTGCCAACGTGGTAGGTGGATTCGTGGTGACAGATCGAATGTTGGCTCTGTTCGACGATAAAGCAGTTCGCCGCACCGATCGACCACCGCGCACGTTGATTGGCGTTGATAACCCGCACAGCGAGGATCGTCGAGTGCCAGATGCGGTAGGCCAACCTGGCAAAAAACCATGATAAGCACGGTACCCGTTGCGCTACAGCTAGCGTGGTTCGTATCCACGGTCCTATTTGTTATTGGTCTGCGGCGACTAAGTTCGCCGACCCGTGCGCGCACGGGTATTTGGTGCGCCGGACTGGGCATGCTATTGGCCATCGCTTCGATGTTCTTTCACCCAGAACTCAAGGCTAACTACTTTCTGATTCTCAGTGCCATGAGCCTGGGCGGTTTACTGTCGTTATTACACGCCCGGCAAGTAGAGATGACCAGTATGCCGCAGATGATTGCGCTGTATAACAGCCTGGGTGGAGCTGCGGCTGCGGGCATCGCTATGTTGGTGTTGCTGCATGTTGCAGACTACGGTCCGCTCGTAAAAGCCCTGGCTGTGCTCAGTGGCCTGATTGGTTGTATCGCCTTTGCTGGCTCGTTTTTCGCCTATTTACGACTGCGCGGCCATTTTTCAAGACGCGACGGTTTTGCCAAACGACAGGTGGCATATCTGGCCAATGGGGCGCTGGTGTTGTTGCTCGGATTGATCCTGGCCACCTCTGCAACTGCCCACCCTGTGTTGCTGTTTTTGTTCGTTGCACTTGCCGTGACGTTTGGCTTGTTAATGACGTTGCCAACCTCGGCCGCCGATATGCCGGTTTTGATCTCCCTATACAACGCCCTGACTGGTTTGGCCGTGGCTTTCGATGGGCTTGTGCTTGAAAATCCAGCCATGATGGTTGCGGGTACGATCGTGTTTGCGGCAGGGTCGCTGCTGACTCGGCTGATGGCAAGAGCCGTTAATCGGCGTTTGAGTGAGATTATGTATTCAGGCTTTGGCATAACTGCAGATGGCCTGGAATCGAGCCAAGCTCGCGATCATGTTAATAAGATCGATGCACGAGATGCAGCGGTCGATATGGCTTTTGCCGGGCGTGTCGTTATTGTGCCAGGGTACGGTATGGCCACGGCTCAGGCGCAACACAAGCTGCGTGAACTGACTCAGTTACTGGACGAGCGTGGCGTGCAAACCGGTTTTGCCATCCATCCGGTGGCGGGCCGTATGCCGGGTCATATGAATGTTTTGCTCGCGGAAGCTGGCGTACCGTACGAAAAAATTCAAGACCTGAGCGATATCAATTCAGATTTTTCGCAAGTCGATGTTGTGCTGGTGGTCGGCGCTAACGATATCGTGAACCCATCAGCGCGAAGTGATAACGATTCGCCCCTGTTTGGCATGCCGGTGCTGGACGTTGATAAGGCCAAGCGTGTGATTGTGCTCAAACGAGGCGATGGAACGGGTTATGCGGGGGTGGAAAATACCTTGTTATTCGCACCTGTAACCCGGGTCTTGTTTGGTGATGCGCGGGAAACCGTTCAGGATTTGATTATGGCGATCAAGGGCCTGGATTAACATCAACCTGACCACAGATTCTGACTGTATGTAACTGTTAAATGACGGATAATTGTCATTGTCGAGGCTTGACTCCCGCCATTTTTTATAGTGCTTATGCACAACAACGAAAAATATTGCCGATCAGAATGACTGGGCGGCATAAAATACATCTCTTTGTAAAGTAAGTTCTGTAACTTGTTGAATATATTAAAAATAATAAAATTGTTCAAATTATACGCAATTGCGGCGAAACGATGAAGCGTCAACGAGTTGGTGTCAGTTTTTCACTCTTGTACACAGGGTTATCCACAGATTCTGTGGATAAAGAGTGAAAATTTTGGCGGCCCTAAGCACAGCGCTGTGCCATGGCATTGCACGCGTACTGATATAACCCCACAAAGGCGAATCTTAGTCCGATAAAGCATGCGAAGAAGGCGACTTCAGAACCCTGTGTCAACAGGCCCATGAATCCATTGGTTCAAGTGGCTGTGCCCTCGCCGCTGTATGGCTTGTTCGATTATCGCTGGCAGCATGGCACACCAGCGTTGCCGGGTACGCGGGTGGTCGTGCCGTTCGGTCGCAGACAGCTTATTGGTGTTGTCGTTGGCACGGTGTCGGAAACACAGGTGCCGGCCAATAAGCTGAGAGCGGTGCATCGGTTGTTGGATGACGAGCCGGTGCTGCCGCCTGACATCATGCAACTGTTGCAATGGGCCAGTCGCTACTACCACCATCCGTTGGGTGAAGTATTGGCCACAGCGCTGCCTGTATTGCTCAGAAAAGGGCACGACGCACGGCTGATAGAGCGAGAATATTTTCGCTGGGTCAGTGCTGAATCTGTCGATGGTATCAGTGACCCTGAACCACAGCGAAAAATTCCAGCCACGGCGGTTGTTCAGCGGCAGTTAGCGGCGCACCTGCAGAATATGGACGGGCAGCCAGTCAGTGCTGACCTACTACGCGCCATTAGCCCGCGTTGGCGCTCATCGCTTAAGCCACTGATTGATCGAGGATGGGTACGCTGTGAAACGGCCATTGATGTGCCCGACAATAGAGCAGTGGCGCACGGTCCCACACTGTTGGATGAACAACAGGTCGCGGTGACTGCGGTACAGGGGGCGCTGGGTTCATTTCTCAGTTTTCTGTTGCGCGGTGTCACCGGTAGTGGCAAGACCGAGGTTTATTTGCAGTGTATTAAGGCGGCACACGCAAGAGGCCTGCAAACGCTGGTGATGGTGCCCGAGATATCACTAACGCCTCAGCTAATGACGCGTTTCGAACAACGACTTGATGGCTGTCTAGTGACCCTGCATTCAGCCCTTAATGACACGGAACGACTCCAAAACTGGCTATGTGCGGCGTTAGGTCATGCTGATGTTGTGATCGGGACTCGTTCATCCATCTTAGCGCCCATGCCTCGTCTTGGACTGATAATCGTGGATGAGGAGCATGATGGCTCACTCAAACAACAGGATGGTTTTCGCTATCACGCGCGTGATATGGCATTGATGCGTGCGCGCAATATTCAGTGCCCCGTGTTGTTGGGTACCGCGACACCCTCATTTGAAAGTCTGAACAATATACAGTCAGGTCGTTTTGTTGAATTGCCTTTGACACAGCGCGCGGGGGGTGCTGTGCCACCTAGTATGGGGCTGATGGATATACGCCGTCGCAAACTTGTAGAAGGAATGAGTGACCGGCTGATTGATGCTATTGGCAAACATCTAGATGATGCAGGCCAGGTACTGGTGTTTATAAATCGGCGTGGCTTTGCCCCAACACTGCTGTGTAATGACTGTGGTGCTGCAGCTGACTGCAGGCGTTGCGATGCTCATATGACCGTGCATGCCAAACTGAATCGCCTACGTTGTCATCACTGTGGATCCGAACGAGCGATTCCTACGGGTTGTGAAACTTGTCGTTCAGTGGAACTGGATTACGTCGGTTATGGTACGGAACGTATCGCACAAGCATTACAATCTGCGTTCCCTGACACGCAGATCGCCCGTATAGACCGTGACAGCACTCGTCGCAAAGGTGCGCTGGAGGAGCAGCTGGCACGAGCGACCAGTGGCCAGGCGCGAATACTGGTAGGCACACAAATGCTGGCCAAGGGCCATCATTTTCCGCAGCTGACACTGGTCTGTATTCTTGATGCCGATAGAGGCTTGTTCGGCACTGACTTTCGGTCGTTAGAGC
>CALKXZ010000395.1 GCA_938003775.1 uncultured Granulosicoccus sp.
ATCTCACCGACTTTGTTTTCAAGTCGCTTGATTCGTGCATAAAACAATGGTTGCGCACAACCTTCACCGAAACTGGTAATACCCACCTGCACGGGTACGCTGTTTTCAATGATAAACAAAGGACCGCCACTATCACCGACACAGGTATCTACCCCACCTTCACGAAATCCTGCACATAATTGTTTGACGGTAACAATGCCGTCGTATGATTCAGGACTATTGCACGTGCTCAGCGCGACCAGCGGTACTGACGCATCCTGCTGCAACAATGGGAAGGTTGCATTGTTCTGATCCACAAATTCTGTCGCCCCCCAACCCACAATAAATCCCAGTGTGCCACTGAATGGCTCAGTGTCTCTGGCAAAAAGCGTGGTTGTCGGTGCATTGATTTCAGAACCCAGCTCTAGCAATGCGATATCAAAAGCGGGTAGTGACTGTTCGTTATCGTAGTCGGGGTGAACGATAATGTTGGTGACCACCGTTTCCTCATCGGGTATATCGTTCTGCAGATCATTGATACCCGCAACCACCCTCAAACTTGACGGTGATATCACCTCATTACGGGCGTTAAACAAACAATGCGCGGCAGTCATTACCCAGCGTGTATCGACCACCGTGCCGCCACAAAAAAGACGATTTTCCAATGGAAAGAATCCTGGCGGTCTGACCAGGGCCACAACAGAAGGCCATTCACCGGGCTCTGCAGCACCGCCACCCAGAACACGGCTGGTTAGCGAGCGTTCATTGATAATGGCGTGAACGTCAGAGCCTTCGTTACCGGTAATACCACTTTGCTGGGCAACAGCCAAACCCATATGCAGACCACCAATTACGCCGAATACTAAGAGCAGGCACGCGCGCAGATAAGCTGCGACCTTGGTTGAGCTTAAGGTCAATACCGCTTTTCCAGCGGCGTTAACAGACCTGTTGTGATGAGTTATCTGTCCCCGCATGGGAATGTACCTGACTAAGGATTGGGCCAGTTAGCGGCCAGGATTGCGCTCAGCGCAACACTGACATAGACGAATGTGATGTGGACAAGTTCAAGATAATCATTATTTTGAAGCAACAATCAGAAAATGTATCGATCAATCAGTGCTGACAGCGATCCTGTTTGCTCCGTCATTGGCGTGGTCGCCTTCAGGATTGTGTCTCGGTGTCTAACGGATAACCCGGCATCAGCTCATAGGGGTGCACCCAACCGGGAATTTCCTGGATACGGGACAACCACGCATCAATAGCCGGGTAGTCGTTCCAGCTAAAGCCTATCTCATCGGGCCAGAACAGATAGCCACACAGTGAAATATCAGCAATGGTCGGCTCGTCACCCACGACAAAATCTGACTGACTGACACGCTTCTCCAGCACACCCAACGCCGCTTTCGCGCGACCTTCCAGAAATGCGGTGACATCGTTTTCGCCCTGTGTGGTGAATTGACGTAGAAATCGCAGCGTTGAAATGTTGCCAGTCAGTTTGTGATTATCAAACAGAATCCAGCGCAGCACCTCGCGATGCTCCGGTACCGAGCTGGCATCGAACTGCTCAAACGCATCGGCCAAATAATCCAGAATGACACCGGTCTGCGTCAGCGTCAGGTCTTTGGCCTCTAGCGTTGGCACCTCTCCCATTTCGTTCAACGCACGAAATTCCTCGGTGCGAGTAGCGCCGTTGAAAAAATCAACGAACACCGGCTCCCAGTCAGCTGAACACAGATTCAGCATGAGCGCCGCCTTGTAAGCGTTACCGGACTGGGCAAAACAATGTAGTTTGTATTTCATGGCAGAGGCTACGGGTTTCGGCCTAGGGATGATAACTGGGAAAGCTCAGTCGATCCTGGAATTCACCTCATAGCACTGTATGCATTAGCCCATTGCGCCCAAACGGCCTGGGGTACTAAATCTGAGCAATATATCCAACAGGCCCCTGGTTGTTCAATCCGCGCAATACCTCCGATTAGCACCGGGGTACTCAATCAGCACAATAGTTCGATTAGTCCCAGGATTGTACAATCAGCTCAACATGTCTGACTGAGCCCAGCTGTTATCAAAGTTGGCCAGATCGGGGAAGATGTCTCGTATGTCTGATTCTGCTAACCCCATCCAGGCAGCCAGAGCGGCGCCGTACTGGTTGACTGACATGGATGGTATGACACGCCCTTTATCGCCGGTGTCATCCTGCCCGCCTATCTGATAGCTCGGCCAATTACCAATCAGCCGTTTTCCATTTACAGCACCACCCATAACCAGGTAGTGACCGCCCCAACCGTGATCAGAACCATCACCGTTAACGGTCAGTGTGCGACCAAAATCAGACGCGGTGAATGTGGTCACCTGGTTGGCCACGCCCTGGTCGGTTAGTTCCTGTTGAAAGCTAGTCAGGCCTTTGTTCAAGTCCTGAGTCAGCTGCGCCAGTCGGTTCGATTGCGCATCGTGTGTATCCCAGCCGCCCATCCCCACAAAGAATATCTGACGTTTCTGGCCCATAAGTTGCCGACCAGCTATCAATCTTGCCACCATCTTCAGCTGGCTACCTAGATTACCTCGCGTATTGAAGTCGAGTTCGGATGCTGCATTCTGTGCCATCACGGTGCTCAGCAGACGCGAACTATCACGCGCTCGCGCAAACGAACTGCCAGCAAACTGCTCAAGCCTGTTGTCATTCTGCAGTGCTAATATTTGTGCCATAGCAGCTTCCCGGCCAGCATTGGTGTTGTATTTGCTCGAATCCATATAGGCCATCAACTTCGGCCCATATCGCGGGTCCACAGCAACCGGCGTCGTACTGTTGCCTGCCTGGAAAAAATTGCTACCAGCGACTGTGAAGGTCGGCGGCAAGGTTGCATCGGTGTTCGCATCCGTTAACAAATCCGCCATTCTTCCTCCCCAACCGGCACCCACCACAGCGGTTGGTTGGCTTGCGATACCTTTCTGCCACTGCTCTTGCTGATGGTTATGCGCAAACAAATCAGCAGGAATGGAAGCGGTGCCAGCTGCAATGTCTGCTCGACTGACCGGCTGAATCAGATTGCCGACATTTGCAACAATGGCGGCGTTACCGTCTTCGTAGTGTTGCAAGATACCCGGCAGGTGTTTATTAAAACTGACAACGCCATCGCTGGCAGGTAACAAATCATCACCTGACATGCTCAAACTACCCCGAGCCGCACTGTACTCTGAGTACAAAGTCGTATCCGACGGAACAAACAAATTGAACGAATCACTGCCGCCGTACAAAAATACACAAACCAACGCTTTGTAATCGCTGACATTGGCGTAGCTACTGGCATCGGCCAGGGCTGAGCCCACCAGATTCAGTTTGCCTGTCATGGCGCCCGCCCCACTGCCTGCTACGGCACACGCCAGCGTACGCTTCAGGAATCGACGACGCGCTTGATATTGTCTGTTCATGAAGTGCTCCTATTTTTGAACCAGGTATTCCGGGGAAGCCATGATCAGGCTTAACGCATCACGCACCCGTGCTGATGCACCAGATTCGGTGTCAGCCGCGGGCAACGATTCCAGGTGATTGGTTAGCACACGACGTAAACCGCTACTCATATCACCGGACAACAGCAATAAGTTCAGGCGATCGAGCAACACATCTGTACCTTGTGCCGCCAGAGCACGCTCACCGGACAGATTAATATAGGCCGATTTTTTCGCATTACTGTCACTGGCGTCATGGACGTACTGGATATGCTCGTTGACTCGGGTGGTCATCGCAAGAATCGTATTATCAGTGTATATCTGGGCCTCCGGTGCTAGCTTGCCACTGGCATAAATGGGGCCCAATGGGGCAAAGTCAGGGTGAAAGAAATTGAACACCGACGGGGATTTCAATACCGCTTGCCCACTCAGATAATCCAGATCCTTCACATGCGGCGAGCGCGTGTTGTAAACGCCGTTCCGACTCAATGTTCCGGGTGTGATATCAAACGCCCGCCACAAATGAGACAGTCTTAACACCGGTTCGCGTAACTTGCCAAAGTCATCGACGGTGTTGTGTCCATTTCTGGCTTCATCATCCAACAGTATGGCCTTGACCACTGCCTGCAGATCGCCCCTCACCCCAGAGCCATTGTCGTTAAACACGGTTGCCACACGCCTGACATAAGCAGGCGTCGGGTTGCTTGTCACCAGCCGTTGAATCAACTGCTTGACAATGAACGGGCCTACATTGGCGTGATTGGCAATACTGTCCAACGCTATTTCAAGGTCAGCCTCAGCGCTCAGACCAGCGCTAGCCGTGACACCGCCAAGCAAAGTCTTAGCACCCGTGTCATGATACTGCGGCCAGGCTTGC
Source organism: uncultured Granulosicoccus sp. (assembly GCA_938003775.1). GTDB lineage: Bacteria > Pseudomonadota > Gammaproteobacteria > Granulosicoccales > Granulosicoccaceae > Granulosicoccus. The sequence continues at coordinate 4,304 of CALKXZ010000395.1, forward strand.
ATGGGCACTTGCTTGTTGGCTCGACTGTTGATCGAGGTGATGGTCCAATCCGTTGCACCACCAAAATTCCAGCCAGTAAAAGCCCGTGCGTAGTTCTCCACGTGTGCTTGCGTGAAGGTGGGTATTGGTTGTCCACCAGAGCGCTTGAGCGTGCCGTCAATATTCAGTTCATGCAAACCAATACTGAACAGCTGCAACACTTCTCTAGCAAAGTTTTCATCCGCGCGTGTATTACCAGAATCATCCGCTTTCTCGTTTTGCAGCATACTTAAATAGACGCCCATAACCGGGCTGAGCGTGATGTTTTCCAGTAGCTCACGGTACGTACCAAACGCATTTTCGCGGAGCTGGTCGTAGTAGCGTGTCACGCCGTACTGTGCATTGCCCAGCGTGTAACCCTGATCAGACACCACGAAGATCTGACTCAATGCGAAGGCCATTCGCTGCCTTAACTGGTCTTCCCCATCCACCACATCGCGCCACCAAATTTCATGTCTTGGCAGTTGCAGACTGCCGTTACTATTGGCTAGAACAAAGTCCAGATGTGGCGGGCCCTGCAAAGTGAATTGTTCATCTATCCAGCCTTCCAACCCCAATGCTTGCACACGAGCGATGCCCTCATCCGTGACACCAAAGCTGGCTTGCGCCAGCAACCGTGCCGCCTGCTGTGGCGTAACTTCCGATACCGGCGGCTCCGTCACGGAGGTGACCATCAGATCAACCGTGGCTTGGACTTGCACACTATTCTGGTCAGTGACGTTCAGCGTTACCTGATATTCACCCGCGTCTGCAATGACGGGCGAAAAAATTACACCTGAAGCTGTCTCACTAACAGTTGTGCCCTCGAGTAACCAATTGAATGCCAGTTCGCCTTCTCCACCCACTGACTGCGATGCATCGAGCGTCACGTTCAGCGGTGCATCGCCACTCAAGGTCGATGCGGTGATAATCGCCAACAGCTCTTGCGGCTCCTCGTCCAGCTCTACGATCGTGACCACCTGGCTGGCAGTGTCTGTTTGGCCAGCCGTATCCTCGACAGTCAAGCTCACTGTATAGTC
>CALKXZ010000396.1 GCA_938003775.1 uncultured Granulosicoccus sp.
ATATCCAGTCGCCTACCCGATCTAATCCGGTTCGTCAGTATTGTTATCATCTGCATTTTTGGTGTCATCCTGATTCATGTGGTCGAAGCGTGGATATGGGCCGCGATTTACATGACTCTGGGAGAGTTTGACTCGATTGGAGATGCACTCTACTTTTCGCTCGTGACCGCCACCACACTGGGCTATGGTGATCTGACGCTGTCTCCCGAGTGGCGATTACTCAGCACCTTTGAGGCCATGGGCGGATTGATTCTGTTTGGTGCCAGCACAGCGTTTTTGATGACATTCATGCGTTATTTACTGAAAATTAAAGAATAGCGCTGCCTATCAGGCATTGGCCATGAAGCAATTGCTCAGATTATCTGACAGTTAATGCTACCGGCATTGCCCAGAGCGGTCAAAGTATTGGGTGCTACGGTCCCGCTGTTATCGATTAATTTCGACAATTGGGTACAGTTACTGCCCGGTATAATGTCCACACGCTAAAATTAAATGGGTGATCATATGCATCGTGTGGGTGTCGTGGGAATTGGTAATATGGGCAGCGGCTTGGCAAAAAATTTAATGGCTAGCGGCTATACGACTACCGGCTTTGATCTGATTCCTGAGCGAATGCAGGCGTTTGCGGATATGGGTGGTATCGCTACCGAAGGTCAGGTGGCCGTAGGTCAGAACAGTGATGCGGTCTTTGTGATGGTCATGAATGGCGATCAGGCAAAGTCGATTATTCTCGGCGATGACGGACTTATCAATCACATGCCACCGGGCGGCGTCATTCTGTTAACCGCCACGATAAAGCCTAGTGAAGCTGTCGAGATTGGGGAGGCAATGCAGGGTAGTGGTATTCACCTGATCGACAGCCCAGTCTCTGGCGGATACCCAGGTGCGCAATCTGGAACATTAACATTGATGGCTGCTGGTATGCCTGAAGTGCTCGATCAATACGTGGCAGTTATGCAGGCGGTTTCTGCCACCATTCATCGAGTGGGTACGTCCGCGGGTCAAGGGCAGACTGTCAAGGCATGCTTGCAATCATTGATCGGTTCCATATTTAGCGCCACCTTCGAAGCTGCTGTGCTGGCTGCCAAGGCCGGTGTCAGTGGTGAGGTTTTGCATAATGTGGTCTCCACGTCCAGTGCCGGATGTGGGGTGGCCAATACAGCTTTGGAGAATATTATCGACAGGCGTTTCGAAGGAACAGGTAGTCATATCAACACCATGCATAAGGATTTAACCATTGCGTTGAATTTAGGTGAACAACTGGGTGTGCCTCTGCATACTGCAGCTACAGCCATGCAGTTATTTCATGCGGGCAAAACGAAATATCCCAATGGCGATAATTGGGTTGTGACACGAGTGTTAGAAGACATTGTCGGCGCAGAGTTACACCGTTAAAGCAGAGGAATCTGAATATGAAAGTGGGTGTTATCTGTGATGGCATCAGCAGGAATTTAGCGCATGCGTTGAACGTTATGGATGAATTCGATCTGGAGTACGCTGAGCTGCAATTTGTGGGTAATTCTGAGGTAGGTGACCATACTCAACAGGAAATCGCGGACATTAAGGCACTTCTGCAGATTCATGGAAAACCGGTGTCTTGCCTGTCTCGGCATGTTTTTGCGGGTATGAGTTCAGCCAATCGGCCAGGAGACCAACAACATACCAAGCACATGGATGCACTAAAACGTGTCATTGATATGGCTCACGAACTGGATGCACCATTGGTTCGTATCATGAGCTCAAAAAAAGAGCAAATTCTGTGGGGGTGCAATGGTGCAGAGCAATGGAACGTTGCACGCGGTGCCTGGGATGCACTGCTGCCATTGATTGCGCCGGCGGTGGATTTAGCTAAGCGCGAAGGCATCACATTAGTTGTTGAAACTGGCAACGGCACGATGGTTAATTCCAGCTATACCGCTCGAAAACTGATCGATGATTTGGACGCCAAAGAGGCATTAAAAGTTCTTTGGGACCCGGCTAACAATTGCTGGTGTCATGAATTAGCCTATCCAGATGGTTATACTGAGCTTCGCGGAGGCTATCTTGGTCACGTACATATCAAAGACGTGAAGGTGGATACTCCTCGAGCCACGTTGGCAGTCAAAAAAATGGGTGAGGGCCAGTTGGCTGATCTGTTTCAACCAATAGCCGATGCACTTCGAGTCGATAACTACGACGGTGTTGTATCGTTCGAAAGCGTTTTCCACCCCGGAAATAATAATTATGAAGACGGCTTTCGGGCATGCATTAATAGATTTAAAGCCCTGTTCCTTTAGCTACCATGAGTATACTGTGGCCTTCAAAGCAATCATATAGCGAAACGCCAAGCGTTCTTGTACAAGACTAGGTGTGTGTAGGATGAGCCATTGCCAATGTGAAAGAATTTAGATGCTAACCCTGCGTTAAACACAACTAAACCGGGTTGATATTATGCCACTTGCAGTCAGTGAGATCATTAACGCACCACGCGAAAAAGTATGGAATATAATCGCGGATATTGATAGTGCTCAAAGCATTGTCCAATCAATTATTGAGCTAGAAGTTCTTGAACGTCCCGACACAGGAATACTTGGACTTAAATGGCGCGAAAAACGCGTTATGTTCGGTAAGGAGGCCACGGAGACCATGTGGATTTCCAGTGCAGAACCCGGATATTGGTATGAAACAACTGCACATAATCATGGAATGATTTACCACTCCCGAATGTCATTGACCGAGCAGGGCAGTCAGACGGTGCTCACTATGAGTTTTGACTGTGTACCCCAGACTTGGGTTGCAAAGCTGTTTGGATTAATGAGTTTTATGTTTAATGGTGCAGTGCGAAAGGCATTTGCTGCAGATATTCGAGATATCAAGGCTTATGCGGAATCATGAGTGCGAATGATTGAGCGTACAAATTGATGAAATATGCGGCAAACTTGGCGTTGTGAAGCTGCTGAGCAGTTGATACAACCGTGGCGAAAGCCAGCAGGTAGCACGTTGTGATCAAAAAATATATAAACCGTAGCTTACCTGTTTTCATTCATAGTCACGCCATGGCTATAGGTATTTCTTATTGGCAAGCTGGCTTACTAGGTTATTGCGCCGAAGGGTCAGTCTGTGCAAATTGACCACCAAGATTTACGCTGAACTTGGAGCAACAGAACTCACTTATGCGCGATCCACGCTACGATACCTTATTCGACCCGATTCAGATTGGCCCTGTACACCGTATGTATACACGTATAGTTTCGTAAAAAGTTAGCGGGTACTGGTCGTGCGGTTCCGATAGTGCGTATTATTGGTTTCGGTACGTTAGCAGATCGCTTTCCGGTTGCGACGGACT
>CALKXZ010000397.1 GCA_938003775.1 uncultured Granulosicoccus sp.
TGTGGCCACCGATGATGTGAGCCAAGGTAAATATCCAGTATCCCATTGCTGGACAACGGGCCGGTTGTGTAGTGCAGCCCAGCATCAGAGATCGGTGGTACTAGTGATAAATTAAATTTTAATAAAACGGCTTGTTGACCGGCTTTACTGGTTAGTACATGGGTGTCGTAACCCGACAGGTTATCCTGCAGATTGATCGTTGCGACTTCGATAGCAGGCAGTGTTAAGGTGTTGGCAACACACTGAGTATCAGTGCTGATTGCAGTTGTTTCACTCTGCGGTTCTACGTTTACCAGCGGGTCGAGAGTCGGTGCAGGTGCTGCGGTGAATTCATCCGCTGGATAAACGACCGTGCCATCTGCTTGCATGATCGGCGACAGCGACAAGGTACCGTTTAGGCCCGCATCAAAGCTTACATCGTCATAGCGGTACAAAGCAATACGGTCTATCGCATGTCCGGTTGAACGACCGGATATCTCGATGGTGTGGTCGCCAACGTCTAAGTATTGCCGCACCGGATTGGATACGCTATCAACGGTGCGTGAACTCCAGGACCATTGTCCCAGCTGCCCCAAAAAGACCTTCGTCCATCCATCCAGTGGATGCTCGCCGGGTACGTTGACACCGGTTGGAAAACGTATCCATGAATCGTTGGATTCGGTATTACTATCACCCATAGCGATGCGACTTCGCCATCTCAACTCATAGTTGCCCGCGACATTGATCCTAACGCGATAGCCGATAAGGCCGTTTCCAGCCTCACTTTTAGAAAAATAGTTTCTCTGTGTCCACTGCAGATACCCAGCACCGTGATAATCCAATAGGTCTGTGTTTAACGCCCATCCGTCAGCCAGCGATGCGTTTTCTGCTTCGAACAACACATAGCCGTTTTCTTCCAGGTAAATGTGCGAATCATCCGCATAAGCGAACGTAATCAATAGACTGCCAACGCTCACCAGCGCAAAGAGTAAAGCTCTAAAAAGTGTTCGTCGTGACAAAACGTAATTTTCCACAAGCGTCTGCTGATCGAATTGAGTCATTGAGAAGACAAATCAACCCTAAAAGCGTGATATCGGCTCGGCAAACGCTGCGCCAAAGTGAGATGCGGTGGCTCTGTGAACCGCAAGGTATTTAGAGGTGCCAAGCGGCATTAAGATGTCTTATTTGTGAATCAGTGGGCCATTGCAGCTAGACTGATTCTCAAGGTCTGAAAATTATGGTGATTCGAAAAATGAAGGGTTACACCGGTTCGTATGCAGGGCCTCGCGCTTTTGTCGCTGCGCGTGTAAAATCGATAATGACTATTTCTAGTCACTATAATTAGTAATTGGCATTGCCAAAGACAGAATCAACATGATGTACGTCGCTGTGTTTACTGGCGGTGCGCTAGGTTCACTACTGCGTGAATGGCTTGTGCCGGTTATACCGGTTTTTGAACCACTGGCATCAACGCTCGTGGTCAACAGTGTCGCCTGCTTTGCCATTGGCTGGCTGTATGCAATTCGTCACAAGGTTCACGCGCATGTAATGCATTTAGGAGCCGTTGGGTTCTGCGGCGGCTTGTCGACGTTTTCATCCTACACAGCGGCGCTATTTCAGCTATCTGCCTCGGGTGAATATACCTATGCCGCAGTTGCAGCCACCAGCGAGATCATCATCGGCATAGTGGCAGTTCTATTGGGCGAGTCACTAGGGCGCCGATTTCACACAGACAAAACAGGATGATAGAGTCACTGTCACACATCGTGTTCGCACTCGGTGGCGGGCTTGGAGCAGTAGCGCGTCACATGCTAGCCCAGTTGATTACTCACCGATTTCCAATCTCCACACTACTCGTTAATGTCACCGGCAGCCTCATGTTGGGCGCGGGAATAGTGATGTTGAGCAGTAATAATCTGTTCATCACTGAACATGAACAAAGACTGGTGTTCGGTTTTTGTGGTGGTTTTACCACGTTCTCCAGCTTTGCCTATCAGACGATTGACCTGCATAGAAAACATCGGTTTGGTCACGCCGCTATCAATATTGCTGCGAATCTGGTCTTGTGTTTTATCGCTTTTTGTGTGGGCGGAGCGCTATTTCGTGGCTAAATAGCCGGGTATAGTTATGGGCAACTTGCCTGCAGCCTTCTTGATTCCAACTCTGACCCGGTGCGTCAGACTAAAACAATTAATCCTTACATGATCCAACGTTACGTTACGTCACATTTACTCACTCTGCTCTTGTTGGTCTCAGGTTGCGGTGGCTCAACGCCGTCTGAAGATTCTAGTCAACGTGGACCAGTGGCTCCAGATCCCATACTGTCCGGGTCGCCGGTGAATTTGGCTGGGTTGGAGTTTCAGGGGGAGCTGCCACTTGAACGCGAACAGGTGGTTGATATTAGTCAGATGCTTCAAGATGCTGACTACGGTAGTCCTGTTTTGGAGCGGGTGGCTCGTGATGGGTCCACTCTCTTAATCAGTTCAACTTCAAAGTCAGTACAAACAGTCGATAATGTGTCATCCACTCAGCGAGGTTATATACGTATCGACACCCAATCAGGCGATGCAGAGTGGGTGTTAACAGACGTGGGTATCGATACGCTAATTCACTTCGATGAAAATAATAATGCTGTTGTCGCAGCACCAGTAGGTTGTTCAGAGACAAGTTTTATCGATGTTTCGGGTGAGTCCCCGATTAATTTTAACAGTTTGATTCCCAATGAGCGCTGTATCAGCGGATCTATTCTGTCCGATAACGGTGACGTACTGGTGTACAGGACCTTCAACAGGGATTTTCTGATTAACGGTCGTCTTATTTTTGATTACAAACATTTTGCCTATAATTTGACATCTTCTTCAACAGTGGAGTACCCGGCCACATCAGTCTTTTTTGAAGGGCAATTGTTAGAGCCAACACAACCGCTTATTTCGCCTCTGGGATTGTTTCCTCAGTTATCCAATGATGGCATTTATGTCTCTAGCAGCCAATGTTGGCAGCCAGCCGAATACGACAGCGATTCCCCGTCTCTTATCGGCAGTGTCATTTGGAATACGCAAACCAATCAATGGCAAACACGCGGACTAGCACCCGGTGATCGTGTTGGGTGTGATACAGATTATCCTAACTACTCACAGCCTTTCCAATACGCGTTGTCGGCAGATGGCACTGTTCAATATTCTCAGATACCCCAGGATGAAGTCATTGATTCAACTGGATTCGGATCTTTCTATGGCAGCACCATGGTGCGATCACTGAGCACTGACGCGAATGAAGGACCCATTGTCGGGGCGAAAAATGCGGCAGGCTTCGCTGTTAACCGTGATGGCAGTTTATTGGCATTCTATGCCACTGAAACCAGTGGGGATTTGGCGACTGGTCTAACACTGTATGACAACAACTCAGGGGAATATTTTTCTATTGATTCCGCTGTGCCAGCTTGTTCGCCAAATAACAGTGGAGGTGACGACATTCACTGTGATCGAGTGTGGAACACGTATTTTTCTGCGGACAGTGCTTATCTGCTGCTGGCTAACCAGGTTTTTCCATCTGATGCAACAACTGAATATATGCTGGATCTGGGCGCAGCAGCTTTGTACGCTGTGCCAGCCAGGTTCAGTGTCTTTCAAGGCAGAGTAAGCGGTGATGGGACTGTTTTCGCGGTAACATCGTCAGGGTCGGACAACGCTTTTCTCATTGGCAGACGTTGATTAATTGAAGAATCAACTGCGATACGCTAAACGCTAACAACCCCAATGGAACCGGCGTGTGCTGACGTTAAGACAACTTGAGACAGATCTGATCGGTCCGATTACTGTGTCTATTGAGGCCGGTGAGTGTGTGACCGTCGTGGGGGCATCGGGAACGGGCAAATCTCTACTGTTAAGAGCGATTGTCGATCTTGACCCGAATAGGGGCTGCGTGTCTCTGGGTTCGCAAGATCGCAGCTCGGTGAGTGCAGACCAGTGGCGCCGGCTTGTCGCGCTGGTACCGGCTGAAAGTGGTTGGTGGGCCGATAGAGTCGGCGATCACTTTGAAGATGAAACAAAGGCCGCAGTGCTCCTAAGTGCACTGGCCATGCCTGATGCACTGGATTGGGAAGTGAGTCGTTTATCCACGGGCGAGCGGCATCGTTTGGCAATCTGTCGTGCGCTGCACGTGCAACCAAAGGCGTTGTTGCTGGACGAACCAACGGCGGCTTTAGATGATGCAGCAACCGAGCGGGTAGAGATGTTGCTGACGCAGCAACTGAGCCTTGGCATTCCGATCTTGATGGTAACCCACGACCCTCGACAGGCGAAACGCCTGGGCAATCGAACGCTTGTGATGCAAGACAAAACGCTTGTGAACAGTGAGGAAACGCCAGCATGAGCGAATACGTCACGCTGTCTTACTGGGATCTTGCTGGTGCTTCAATCTTCCTGATCGTTAATGGTCTGGTCTCTCTAAAGCTTCAGCTTGGCGTGGAGCGCCAGCTGCTGTGGTCTGCGCTAAGGATGGTCGTGCAGTTGCTGTTCATTGGACTGGTGCTAAAAGCGGTGTTTGCTGCAACATCCCCAGCCGTTACGTTAATACTTGCACTGATCATGATCGGTTTTGCTGGGCGCGAGGTCTGGGCTCGCCAAGACAGAAAACTGGCTGGAATCTGGGGTATCGGTCTGGGCGCGGGAGCAACCATGTTTGGTGGCACCGTGGTCACTGTTGTCTCGCTGAGCATGCTGATTGGCCCGACACCTTGGTGGTCGCCTCAGTACGCTTTACCGTTGTTTGGCATGGTCCTGGGTAACACGATGACAGGGGTGAGTCTTGCGCTCGATACGTTGCACTCGCGTTTGTACCGCGAGCGTGTCGCTGTTGAGGCCCAGCTATTGCTCGGTCGCACCCGTTGGGAGGCGACAGGTCCGTTTCTCAGGCAAGCGTTACGAAGCGGGTTTAATCCGATCCTCAACACGATGGCTGTCACAGGCGTCGTATCAATACCTGGAATGATGACCGGGCAAATACTCTCTGGTGTCGATCCCCAAGAAGCCGTGAAGTACCAACTGTTGATCATGTTCCTGATTGGTGGTGCAACCGGTATTGGCGTTCTGGGCGCTGTTGTTGTGAGTGCCTGGCGCCTGACCGATACGCGGCACCGTCTGCGCCTGGATCGCCTGCAGCCGAAGGCGGCATGACGTGTAAAATGCCTAACGTCGATTGCGACGATTGTGCATAGCTGAGGCCGGAACTTCAATGACGCCATCGTCCAATGCCATATAGAGTTTGTCGCCCGCCGAATCAGCCGTAATGCTTGCGCCACCGGTAAACATCCCAAACGAGGGAAGTACGGCATAGTGCTGGCGAAACCAGAACACCGGTGCACGCACACCGCTACGTCTGGCGTGACTTAGTCGCCAGGCTGGGTGCAGATGGCCCGACAGCACATACCCGCGCGGATCATCTGTTGGTTCATGTTGCAACACAAATGGATCTGCTTCAAGTGGATCAGCGTGCCACAACACTCGGGAGTCTATTAACCGCTGACCGTGTGACTTATCATGATTGCCAGCCACAATGCGCATGATCATATCCGGCCGTTGGGTGAGTTGCTGCGACAGCGTAGTAAGCCAGCCTTCACTGGCCACAGGTGCGGCGTGCATGAAGTCCCCTAACACAATTAATTGCCGCGCACCGGATGCGTCATACAGTGCAAATAGGGTGCGTAAGGTGTTTTCACTGATACCGCCTGGAATGGCGATGCCCGTCCGGCCAAATGTGTGCTCTTTGCCAACGTGAACATCAGCCACCAGCAATGTGCGCCTGGCTGGCCAGTACAGCGCACGTTGTGGATGTAGAAGGATGGATTCACCAGCGCAGAAAATCGGTAGCGATTGCTCTTCAAATAAACTCATGACTCTGGTATCGAATCAGTTTGTGAGTTGGCTAAGGTAGTGCTTGCTGCTACTTCCAGACTGCCGAGCATACTTTGTACGCGTTGTTGAGCAGTTTGTGATGATAAGGTCTGGCTGTTCAGGCTCTCGGCCCACAATGGAAACGATAACGGTGTCAGTCGCTCTGGCTTCATGAGTCGCCAACGACGTCTTGTTAGTCCTTTGAGTGTGTTGACCAGACGGCTGTATTCAAGTTGTTGCTCGAGCACTTCACGACGCGCCTGATCCAGCAATAGGTTCTGTTTATCATAGTTTTCCAGCACATCGAAAATCAAAGAGCTGGACGCCTGGACTTGCCGTGAGGTTTTAAGCCGCCCGGGGTAACCGTCAAATACGAGGCCTGCAATTCGTGCGATATCTCGAAATCGTCGTTTGGCGATTTCGCCTTCGTTGATTGATGCCAGAATGTCCTCAAGCAATTGCTCTTGTTTGAACAGACTTTTCAGCGTTTTTACATTCAGGGTAATGGCCGTGTGAATCGGGTCGGGGCTTTGTAGTTCGAAACCGTAGTCGTTGATCTGTAGAGTAAACGTTAGCGGTGCCAGTCGAATCAGTCGTGATGCGATCACCATACACAGCCCTTCGTGTGCCAATCTACCTGCAAACGGATAGAAAAACAGGCTATAGCCTTCATGGGTGTGTACGTATTCAATCAGAAAATCATCCGGTCCCGGTAGATACGACCAGTGTTCCTGCAGTTTGAGTGTGTCATGGATGCAATCCAGTTCCGCTGATTGGGTAGTGCCGCGCTGCCACTGATGCAATATGTCCTGCACACTTGCTGCAAGCTCGCTCGTCAGTGGTAGTTGTGTACCCCACCAACGCGGCACGATGGGGCTACGCTTGGTTGCGTTGCGCACAAAAGCGGTCATATCCTTGATGCGCACCAGTTCCAGATGTCGTCCGGCAAACTGAAACGTATTACCAGGATTCATTCGGGCTATAAAACTTTCCTCAATAGAACCAAGGCGTTTACCTCTGTTGTACGCCACATTAATCTGGGTATCACTATTGATCGTGCCGATGGACATTCGATGGCGTAACTGTACTTGTTCATTCATGACCCGGTAGACACCAGCTACCTTCATCACCTTGTGATATTGCGGATAACCCTGCAAAGCCTGGCCGCCGCGTGTGATGAAATCCATCACCCATTGCCACTCGGTATCGCTCAAATGAGTAAAGCAATAGGTATTGCGCACTTCGGCTAACATGTCTTCTTCAATGAACCCACTGCCCAGCGCAACGGTGACCAGATGCTGACTGAGTACGTCCAATGAACGCTGTGGTGCTTCTCTGCCTTCGATGCGATTGGCGGCTAATGCTTGTCGAACCGCGGCAATTTCAACCATCTCTAGTACATTGGTCGGAACACACAGAATTTTTGAACTCGCACCGGGGCGATGCCCACTACGCCCCGCGCGCTGCATGAGCCGAGCGACGCCTTTGGGGCTGCCCACTTGCAGCACCTGATCGACCGGGCTGAAGTCAACACCCAGGTCCAGAGAGGAGGTGCAGACAACGCAATTTAACGCGCCGCCGGCCAGTTGATCTTCAATGGAGTTGCGTAGTTTTCTGTCCAGCGACCCATGGTGCAGCGCCATGGTGTGCAACCACTCCGGTTTTTCATGCAGCAGTGCCTGGAACCACAATTCAGCCTGTGAGCGTGTATTGGTGAACAACAACGTAGTACCGGCTGATTCGATAGCTTTGATCACTGGGGCGACCAGTTGCAACCCCAAATGTCCAGACCATTTAAAGCGCACATCGCTCTCGGGCAATACACTGCCAACTTCCACGGCGCGTGGAACAATTCCGCGTATCAGTGTGCCTTGCATACCTGGGCCCAGGAGTACTTGCTTGGCATGCTCAAGATTAGCAAGCGTTGCCGATAACCCCCAGATACGCAATGTGCCGCACAGTGATTTCAGCCGTGCCAAGCACAGTTGCAATTGTACGCCTCGCTTGCTGCCAAGCAGTTCGTGCCACTCATCCACTATGATCGTGTTGACCCCCGACAGGCCAATTTCGGCGCCGGGGTAGCTCAGCATGACAGACAGACTCTCCGGTGTTGTCACCAGTGCGAACGGCGGGTGCGAGCGTTGCTTTTTCCTGCGACTACTCGCGGTATCACCGGTGCGTATATCCACACTGATACCCGCACCCAGTGCGTCGGCGGCGGCTTCCAG
>CALKXZ010000398.1 GCA_938003775.1 uncultured Granulosicoccus sp.
AGTCAGCCGTGGCGTACATGTTGTACCACCAGAACATCTTGGCACAGGTAAACGCAGCATTACGCGATTTACCGGCCTCCCAAATTTTTTCTCCTGCCACGAGTCGATTTGACTGACGCCACAGCCATACTTCGGATAGATCACGAAAGTACCAGCCATTGGCCACGATGCCGTGCTCTGATGGTGGTAGGCCCGTCAACAGCGTTGACTGTGCTGTGCAGGTGACCGCGGGAGTAACCGCTTTCATTGGCCGAATACCGCCTCGCTGCGCAAGTCTTTGCAGGTGCGGTGTGTGCTTACCGACCAGTGCCGGACTCAAGCCAACCACAAGGATAACTAATGTCTGTTTCATTAACTGATGATACTGAGCGCAGTGGTTTAATGGCAACACAATTCGTGCTTTACTACGCGCACTAAGACCAGACCTGAACGTCTTGGGCTTGTTCATTCAAGTATCTACCCGGAACAACGTCGTGAAACTAACTCATGCAAACGGTGCCAGTAGCCACCTGAGCTATTGCACCAACATTCATCCGGGTGAATCCTGGGCTGAAGTGCGCAGCAACCTTGCTCGCTATGTACCCGGTGTCCGTCAGGCGCTGAACCCTGATGGTGCATTTGGTATCGGCTTACGACTATCTGCCGTCGCCGTTGCTGACTTGGCCGTAGCCGACACACTGGCTGAATTTAAGTCATTCCTGGCTGACAATAACCTGTATGTGTTTACCATAAACGGCTTCCCCTACGGTCCGTTTCACGGAACTCGGGTTAAGGAGGACGTGTATCTCCCTGATTGGCAAGACTCTGAGCGGTTGCGCTATACCAACCAGCTGGCCGATGTGTTTGCGCAATTGCTTCCCGCCGATCAAATCGGCAGTATTAGCACGGTGCCAGGTGCGTTCAAGGCACGAGTTAACAGTGACACTGACAGCTGGGCGATAGCCCGGAATATGGTGTCACATGTCGCTCACCTGGTTGAGCTTGAACGACGGGTCGGCACAAGTATCGTTCTGGCATTGGAGCCCGAACCGTGTTGCTTTTTAGAAACTATTGAGGAATCGGTTGAGTTTTTTAGCCAGTTTTTGTTCAGTATTGACTCTCAACGGCAACTTGCAAAACTGCTAGACATAGACCTCGTTGAGGCGAGTGCGTTGTTACACAAGCACCTGAGTCTATGCCTGGATTTGTGCCATGCAGCTGTCGAGTTTGAATCCTATGACACCTGCGTTGCAAAGCTACGTGCCGCTGAAATTAATATTGGAAAAGTACAAATCAGCGCTGGTTTGCGCATTGAGAATGTCACGCGGAACACTATTGATTTATTGCGGCCCTTTGAAGACGCGGTATACCTTCATCAGGTGGTGGAGCGGCGCAATGGATCGCTGCATCGGTACCCGGATCTTGCTAATGCTTTTGCCACATTAAACACTGATAATGAGGCGCGTGAGTGGCGTGTGCATTTTCATGTCCCTATCTTTCTTGAAGATCTGGGGGAATTTTCATCCACGCAATTCTTTGTCCAAGAAGCGTTGGAAAAACAAAAAGTCGACCCAATCAGCACGCACCTTGAGGTTGAAACCTATACCTGGAGTGTGTTGCCCGAACAATATCGCACGCAAAGCGTGGATGCGGCCATTGTGCGCGAATTGCAGTGGGTTAAGGAAAGACTCACGTGAGTTGGAGCGCCACAACTTTCCTGCAACTGGGTCGCGTTTCGAATCTCCCCACTGTTTGGAGCAATACGGTTGCAGGCGTCGTGCTCGCTGGTGCGTCACTGCATGATTGGCGACTACTGGTATTGCTGTTGGCAATGACACTTGCCTACACCGGTGGTATGTTTCTCAACGATGCTTTTGACCGAAGCATTGATGCAGTGGAGCGTCCTGAACGCCCGATTCCTTCCGGTACCGTAAGCGTTGGGAGTGTTTTTACGCTGGGATTTTTCATGTTGGCTAGCGCCGTGTTGCTGGTCGCATGGTGTGCGTTTTTACCCGGTGGCGGCGGTTCGCGTGCGCTTTTTGCCGCTATATTGCTAGCAGCGTCAATCGTGCTGTACAACGTTTGGCACAAGAATAATCCCTTCAGTCCTTTTGTGATGGGACTGTGTCGTATGCTTGTGTATGTCACGGCGGGCTGGTCACTCACCACCCAAACGTCAAACAGTTTGTACATTGGCGCTGTGGTCTTGTTGTGTTATCTGATTGGATTAACCTACACCGCTAAGCAGGAGAATCTGGGCGAGGTTCGCAATTGGTGGCCATTGGCATGTTTGGCTATACCGGGCTTGTATGCGGCTACCGTGACGCCATCTAACCTAGTGTCATGGTCCATCATCCTACTGTTTGTCGCGTGGTTACTGTACGCGCTATACAAGGTCAGGCGCCGCCAGCCAGGCGATATACCCAAAGCTGTGGTGAGTATGATTGCTGGTATTGCCCTGGTTGATGCGCTGTTTATAGCAAGCGTTGGTGCCACGTTCTGGGCGATAGTCGCAGTGCTAGCGTTCGGATTGACACTGTTTCTACAACGCTATATTGCAGGTACCTAGTCAGTTAACGTACCTGGTCAACCTTGGCTTGTGCCCTTACTACACAACAGGTGCTTTATTGTCACGAGTAGACGTTTCCTCAAGCACTTGTTTAATGGAGCGTCGAAAATTCTCTTCTCCTTGCGCGCCGCTGAGTAAATATTTTTCGTTGAGTACCACGGCAGGTACACCTCTAATACCTTTAGATGTCCACAGTAGCTCCTGTTCACGAACGGCGCTTGCAAATCGTTGATCACCCAATACAGCAGAGGCTTCATCGGCATCGAGACCTATGAGCGACGCTTGCTCAGTCAATACACTGTGGTTACTAATATCTAGCTGCTGAGTGAAGTACGCGTTCATTAGAGCCATTTTGAGTGCGTGCTTCTGTGCTTTCGTATCTGCCCAGTGCATGAGTTGATGCGCATCAAAGGTATTGTAGATACGCGATGCAGTTGAGAACTGAAAGCTTATCCCCAGCTCATTCCCAACAGCAATAAGATGAGCCCGGTTTTTATCACTCTCCTCACTGTTGTAGCCGTATTTTCTAGCAATGTGTTCGCCCAGATTCTCCCCTTCTCTTGGCATATCGGGGTTGAGTTCAAAAGGGTGCCAGCGAATCTCAGATTCCACTGAAATGGACGCTAGTGCACGGATCAGTTGTTGGTAGCCGACGATGCACCACGGGCATACAACATCAGAGACGATATCGATGTGTAAAACGGCTTTTTCTGTGTTGAGGTTGCTCATAGTGTGGATTTGTCTGTGTAGCGATACTTGTTCTGAGTCCTAAGGAATTCCACGGTTCAATACCTACGCCTAATGAGCCTATAGGTGTGAGAACGTGATGGACGTAGGTCTTAAGCATAAGGCGTATACCGTAATGGTAGTCGTGCTAACAGCGCTATGACCAGAATAGCCATTAACAATCTGGCCCAGAGAATGCCAGACAGATCGGCGCCAAGTGCCATGATTAATAAGGTATCTTCGATAATACTGTGCAGTAAACCCAGGAAACACAGGGCTAGAAAACTTTCTCGACGGCTCATATTGCCAGCATCGACATCTTTGATCAGTAGCCCCGCGCCATAACTGATGCCCAGTACCACACCAATGACAGTAACGTTAGCGGCGGCGCGACCAATGCCCAATAGTTGTAACAAAGGAAACAACCCGATATGAATAAGCCGTTCTAAACCTAAATGATGCAGGGTTTTTAGTAGCAGTAACATCATCAAGATAACGAAAAATACCATAGCCAGGCTCTCGATTTGTGTCAGAGCCCAGGCCCACAATGAATCGCTGACCACTTCGGGGCGCCATATGAAACGAGCCGGATGCTGTAATAGTGCGAATCCTGTGTAAGTGACGTGAAGAATACCTGCCAGTAGTATCGCAACACCAATGCGCAATACGATAGTGACTCGCCACGGCACGCCAGCACGCCGAGCAACTGCACCTTCTACTGGAATCGAATGGCCGATCAGCATGAGTGTTCCCAAGACCGTAACTTGGGCAACACTCAAACTTGTCTCACCCAGCGAACTGAAAAAGACAATAATGCCAGTAAACATGTTGGTCAGCAGCGTGACCGCCCAGACAATCCCCAGCCATTCAGGTAGTCCCAGAATACTCATGATGGGTGAAAGCACTACCGCGAGCGCATCTGTCGCACCCAAACAATCTAATAGCTTCACGATCACTACGGATGAGCTGCCAACGTATCGATGGAACCTCTTTTGCGTGTTACTCTGCTAAACGCTGGGACCTCCACCAGATTACGCGGTTAGCTTCTTCATT
>CALKXZ010000399.1 GCA_938003775.1 uncultured Granulosicoccus sp.
CCAAGCGCGCTTCTAGGTTATCCAGTATGCCGTCGTTGTCGCTGTCCAGATCCAGCAAATCCGGCGTGCCATCGCCGTCAGTGTCTGTGGAGTTATTGTCAGCGAAACCATCGCCATCGTTATCCACACCACCTTCAAGCGTATCGACAATGCCATCGTTGTCGTCATCCAGATCATCTTGGTTACGGATACCGTCGCCGTCTGAATCCGGACCATCGACAGAGCGTGCCTGAAGATGAGGTATTGATGATGCTAAGGCATCAAGCAGGTCGATAGCCTTGATGCTAGGCGCAGCAGTGGTAGCCGTTGCAGTCGCAGAGGTGCACAACATACCCAGCGCCAGGCAAATGCTCACAACGAGCTGACGCGGATGCGTGCTTATCCGCGATGATGTACCACTAACAAGCTCAGAGCGATGGCTACTTTGATAAGGGCCAACACACAGGCTATTAAGTTGGACAGGTGCACCGGTAGAGCGGGTGTTTTCGAGAGTCTTGATCATGGAGTTCTTTCGGCCGCCCTGCGGCCCCTGTTTGCGTTTCCGTGTCGCCGGACCAACACACCGTTCCGGCACTGCGCATAAGATAACAGGTTATTTGGCTGATAAGCACGCCTCAGATCTCGACTGTCTCGCTGTTTTAACGGGCAATAAAATACATATTATGTGATGCAACTGCCGATACCACCAGTGATTGAGCATCTGATCACACAATGTTTACGGTACAAATACGAGCTAGTCGGCCGCAGCGCGCAACACCCTGATTTCAATACGACGATTACGCGCTCTGTCCGAATCAGTCATATTTTGCACCAACGGCAGTAGCTCGCCATAACCTTCTGCAACCAGACGATTACTGTTGATACCCGATGAAGAGAGATAGCTCACCACAGATTCGGCGCGCGCGGTAGACAATACCTTGTTATCCTCAATCTCGCCTTGATCATCGGTGTGCGCCATGACGGCTACCCGAACACTGGGATTATTATTCAGCGCATCACGCAGCGGTTTAAGCGCTTTTTTTGCATCCTCAGTGAGCGTGGTTGAACCGCGCGCAAAACTCAATCCTTTTACGACACCAGCAATGCCGGGACTGGGCGCAATGCCCGGTATGGGTAGCGGCAGTATGGTGGACACGGGGGTTCTATTCTGCGGTTTGCCTGATGCTACGAATTCTGATTTTTTGGCGCTCGGTTTGGCGGCCAATAAACCCGGTTCAACAACGTTTGACGATTGGGTACGTCCGGCTTGCCAACGCGGCGTGGAATTCCATGCATCAGCCGCTATAACGTCATCTTCATCAGTACGCCTGGAGGGATCACTGACGCCTATAACCCGAGCCGAACCCGTGCTTGAAGCCACTAGCAGGTGACCGGCATCCTGATCTGGCAAGGTCACAATGTCTACTCGACGATTGCGCTTACGTCCAGATTTATTTGCGTTACTGTCAATAGGTTGAGCTTCACCCATTCCCACGGCCTGCATCTGCAATTCATCCACACCACGGCTTTGTAGGTATTGCACAACCACTTCAGCACGTCTGGATGACAGGCTTAAGTTCTGATCAGCAGCCCCTTGTGAGTCTGTATGCGCGCGAACCTGAACCCGTGACTCGGGAAAAGCCAGCAAGGTGTCTGCAACACGATCGAGCTGACCGCGCGCGCGCGCTGACAGCCAGCGCGAGCCACTTTTAAACGTGACATCTTCAAGCACGGCATCAAACAGACCACAACCATAGCGATCAACAGTCACGTACTGCGCTGTATCCGGGCAGTTATCGGCAGCGTTTAGAACGCCATCTGAGTCACGATCACCAGCTCGCATGGCGGGACGCCAGCGGTCAGCCACTGTACGGTTGTAATGACTTACTGCTTGTCCACTGTTCGCAGCTTGAGCAGACGAATGATTCGGTGATGAGTGAGCACTTGCGGACTGCGTCTGGGCTGGTGCACGATCAAACCGACCCCGTGCGCGGCCCGACAATACGCGACCGTCTGCGGCGACTGTGGTATGAGCCGCGCCCAATGCTGGCTCTGCAGCCTCAGCAATCATCCGACCAATGCCAGCGGGTGAAATACCAAAGCGATAGATGGCACCAAATCCGACATAGGAGGCGTCGCTGTCAAAACGTGTAATTTCAGCGCGTATGCCCAAACCATTTGAAAAACCGTACTCTGCACCCAGACCCAAAATGGGGACCGCACCACTCTCCTCAAGATCAAGCACAGCCGAGGACTTCTTCAGTGAGCCATAGCCAAAGCGTCCGTAGGCACTCAGACCTTCACGCCGTGATCGAAGTTGCACACCGCTCCACCCGTATATCAGCGCACTGATAGCAGCCGAGGAATACTTTACATCCGTGCCAGCTTCGCGAAGCTGTGACGCACCCAACACCGAGGTGTCCAACTCAACCGCCAGCATATTGTGTACGTCGTAACCTAAACGCAACTGTGTCCCCATATCACTGGACGAGTCCACATTGAAAACAGTACCACTGGTATCTGGTTTCAACCGGGAATTGCCCACGGAAACACCGGTATACAAACGGGTTTTGAAATCGCTCGTGTTGGCCGGAATCTCTAGTCTTTCCGGGCCTGTCAACGCCGCGCAACCACTGAGTACGCTACAAATCATCCCAGCCGCCATCGACCGGCACAAAATGCTCGTTTTCAAACGACGAGAACCTTCTGGGTTTTTCATTGCTTAACTCAAATTCCTGCCAGCACCAAGGCTTTTGTCGACAGGAGATGCAATTTCCTCACCCTCACTGGGCTATCTGTACCCGTATCTGGACGCCTCTATGGTACTTTTGTCGAGTAGCACTCGAATTGAGTGTTGATTGTCGACGGCAGAGGTAACCTCGGTGACTACAAACGGCAGAGGTAACCTCAGTGACAACAAACCACTGAGGCAACCTTACTGACTACAAAACGCGCAGCTCCACGCGATTGTTGATCCTACGACCACCTGCTGTGTCATTGTCACCGCGTGGCTGGGACGAGCCAAACGCCCGCGCTCTAAGCCGTTTAACTGACACACCTTGAGAGGCTAGATAGCGCGCCACCGATATCGCACGCTCACGCGACAGATTACGCGCCCGATTCACTTCAGGGTAAGCTTGCGTATGCACACGAATCTCGACAACCGTGTCCGGGTAACGCTTAAGAGAATCGGCCATTCTATTCAGTAGCTGCTGACCAATGCTGGTCAATGTCGTTGAATCGCCTTCGAACTGAACACCTTTCAACACACCACTAAATACGGCGCAGCCATTAGCATCTGCTGGCTCACCAGGTACAGGCACGGTGCATGGATCACCGTCTGCTATAACGGGATCTGGGGCAGTTACCCTCGGGATAGGATCAGTAATAGGAGCGGTAACGGGTTCAGTAACGGGGGCCTCAACGGATTCGGGCTCCACAGAGGGAGTCGGCTTATTAACCCGGGGCGCTGGCTTGTCAACTACCGAAGGTTGTACCGGAGGTTGGCGTTCGGCCGGACGTGATTGAGTCGCGCCTGATTCTTTCTGTTGTCGCCAATACAAGGATGCCATCACCGTCTGTGCATCACCGTCAAAGCTCGCCAATTCACCTCTAACACCCCAGCGTGAGCCCAGCGGCCATTGCAAACCGGCGCCTAACCACAGTGCTGTATTGTCTGCCTCATCCAAGGCAATTCCCGATTGGTTGTCGATACGGTTAAAACCAAAACGCACATAGGCTGAGAGAGCTTCTTGACGAATGCGAACATCACGAGCACCCCAGACATAGGCGACACCGCCGATCGATAAGGCCGAATACTCAATGGTCTGCCCACCAGACAATTCAGCCTCACCCAGATCCGTTGCCGCCACTTCTGCACTGATCCAGTCTGTGATATCCAAACCCAGATACAACCCCTTGGCAACTGAGCCGTCATCTTCAAGGGTAAAATTTGAGCCTTGCACATCGGGGGTTAACCGAGAAATACCCGCGCCAGCGCCTACATACCAGCTTCCTTCAATGGCTTGCGCAGACTGCATGGAGAACAAGATTGCACCGCTGCACACGGTGGCAATGGCGACTGTTCGGGGGGCAAAAACTGGCATCGACTATTACTCGTTGGGGGTGCTATCCACAGGAGTCAAGCACGATACGCGAAACATGCAAGTTGATCTGATCACTTACGATCAGTTTCGTGCCTATTAAACGTTTCGCGCTTGATATTTGTTAAGCGGTTTACTCCACTTGCACAACAAACTGCAGAAAGAAAGAATCCCCCGGCAGCAACTGGTCTGTTTCAGCATTGATCGTACCAACATCGCCCTCATCGGGCTCGGCCAGCCAACACGGTGTCCGAGAACAGAGCGCCACTGACCGATAGACGGTATAGGGCGGAGTGTAGTCATGTATCTTAACGTTATAAGAGGGCTCCAACCCCCGATTAACAGCGGTCAAACGATAGATCACGCAATTGTTCCCCGGTGCCAGCTCTATTTGTCCAGGCCCAAACACACTACCCAAGTCCGGCTGACCGTCACAACCTATATCTACCGCTTGTTCTTTAATGATTACCACATGGGATTGATTAACCGTGGATCGGTCCTGTACTTGCACAGTTTCGGTATTCGCATTCCATTGCGCCAGCAGGCTGGTGTCATTGCGTTGCAATGTCGAAGCCGTAGTTGGCGCAAACACCTTAACGAATATATCGCGCGACTCACCGGGTAACAGATTCAGCGGCGCAGAATAAGGCACATCACCGGGCCCTAATGCGCCATCTTGATTCGTGTCAAGATACACAACGCTCGACCAATCACTGCGACTGTCTAGCAACGTGAGCACGACATCATTGATCGTTGTATTGCCATTATTGATTAACAGATGTTCGTATACGACTGTGCCACCCGGCTCTAACTGTGCGTTTAGTGAAGGCTCTAATGACAGGCTGGGCGTTGACGCTAGGGTAAACGCGTCATGCTTACGATCAGAGGCACCTGTATTCGCCGATTGCACCGAAAACCAGATACTGCGTGTACCCGCAGGTGCAGTAACTGGCAATTGCACCTGCGCCCTCACATGTAACGACTCGCCTGAGGCCAGCACGCCGGTGGAGGTGATTGCCGTGTTGTTATCAGCATTGATAAAAACAACCTGCCAATCATCGGATAATTCATTGCCAAGCACATTACTCGCTGCGGACAATTCGTAGCTGTCTGGCACATTACCCTGATGACGTATGTATAAATCAAACACCGCCAAATTCCTACTTTGTGCCAGCACAGTTGTGACTGGACTGGCTTCCGGTCCAGGGCCTGTACCCAGTGCTCCGGCAGCACCCGCTGGGGCCAAGTTGGTCAGATCAACCAGATTACCCACGATTTCATCCAGATGATCAGTGACACTGTCGACAACGCTAGCATCACTAATAGAGCGGGCTGTTTTGGTCAGATTAAAACCGACCCCGTTGTTGTTACCCGCAGCTCCTGCTGGCAGGTTCAATTGCAACACAACACGACTGAACTCGCCGGGTGGTATTGGACCCGTATCAACGATGCCATCATTATTAGTATCGGTTAACGCACCACCACCACCGCTGCGTAACAATTGCCACACGGTACCCGTAGGAAAAGAGGACGCTGCACCATCGACTGTTATGTTGAAAGTATCAGTCGCGTTGCCCGTATTCCAAATGATGTTGTCAAACCGGACAATGCCCCCTTGCGCCGCACTAGTGACACTGACAGGTTCATTCAGACCATTCACTGCGCTGGTTGTAGACCCATTGGCAACCACTCCGGCACTGGCCAGCACCTCAAACGCTACTGTATTGGAATACTGACGAGCAACTGTTGTAATAGCTATGTCGTATTCGAACTCAGCGGTGTTTTGCAAAAATCCGGCAATCAGATCATCATCAATAGTGACTTGAAAAGTAACTGTGCCAGCGGTACCTGCTGGTACTAGGTCAATAATTGCGCTTATTTGATTTACAGAGCTTGTATCGTTATCCAGTGAAGCTTCAGGCAGAGCTGTACAACTACTGTGATAGGCGCAGAAGCGAATGCTGGACCCGTTAGCCTGCTGGATGTCATTGGGGTCGGCATCACTCAATACGAACGATGATTCAGACCAGCGTGCCGAGCCCTCGACATAACTCATGCCAGTGGGTAGCGCATCGATCAGCGTAACATCACCGGCGTCCTCGTCACCGGAGTTCTCGTAGCTCAGTGACACCGTAAAAGGTCCTCCTGGTGACAGGCCACCCGACTGATCAATGTTCTTCAGTACGCTGATTGCAGGCCCTGTTCCTACGGTGACCTCATCTGTGTTTTGTGCGCTGACTGCTGGATCAAACTCGCTGGTGGCAGTTATCGTCAATAGTGCACTATCGCCATCAATAACCGACACAGGAACAGTTCCTTGCACTACTACAAAATAATCATCCCCAGCTGCAATCAATGGAGTCTGATTCAACGGTGTGTTGTTGTCTGCTATGCCATCAGCGTTTTCATCAGCGAATACAAACAGGGAATCTAGATTGATACTACCGCCACCATTAATTGCTAACAGGCTGTATTGATCCGGCTGGTTTCCGGTATTGCGCAAGCGGTGCGAAAAGCCTACAGCGGTTCCGGCAGTAACGCGCAACTGTTGATCGGCTGTCAGCTCGGTACCAGCAACCGCTTCAATCGTGGTTTCAACCAGGTTGGACGTCACCGTAACTCGGTTACCATCGGTATTGGTATAGCTGGCGACAGCTTGATTACGTATGATGGTTCCGGCAGGCGTGGCGGCCCATGACAAGGCGGGTAGCAGGCTGCCAACCAGCACGAGTAACGAAAACAATTGACGCACGTTACAATCCCTTGAAGTCAAACAGTGGGTGCAGAGGTCTACCTTGCTCATCAAGCAACATGAGTTCTACACGCCGATTGATGCTACGACTCAGGTCATCATCATCACCAAAACGGCTTAGCCCCTCACCCAGTGGCTGGTCAACTATACGGTGCAAGCCAATACCGTTGGCATGCAAATAGTCTCTCACTGACGCTACCCGACGGGTCGCCAGGTCCATGTTGTAATGTCGTGTACCTATTCGATCTGCAAAACCCTGTAGGCTTAAATTCAATTGCGGATAGCGCGTCAGTATTTGCACAGCACCTTCCAGCAACTGCGTGTTACGTTCATCCAGTGAATCATGGTTGAAGTCAAAGTACACGGCAGGTTCCCATGGGAAATGCGTATTGGAAATTAATTCGCGTAAGGACAAAGCACCAGCGGGTGATTCCTGTATCACGAACTTGCAATTCGCTGCATCGTACTCGGCATACAACGCTTCGGTACTGATGCAAGCAGATACACTGAGCACGACTGACGCTAGCGCTATTAGCCGTGCAACTATCGGTATCAATCGCTTAACCATTGAAACCACTCCTCATCAAATTTTATTTGAAGGCCCAGTTGCAAGCCTTGTTGATTGAATCCCTGAGCGTCTAGATCCTGCTCATTAAAGCCAATCAGGTTGTAGGCGACACCCAGACGCATATTACGATCAACGATCCAAGACAGGCCTACTCCGAGCGAATACTGATCGTCACCTCGACCGTTGACGCCCAACCAACCAGCTCGTGCATCCAACTCCCACCGACGATTAATGTCGTAGGTTCCGCGAGCATCCATCACCGTGGCCCGAGTCTTTATAGTGGCTGTGTTAAAGCTGGCTGACTGCCACTTTATGCCCAGTCTGCCACTGACTGAAAAACCTCTGCCCAGTTGCCGGTTATGATGAGATGAGAGCAAGTAAGTACGCTTATCCTGACCCTCCTCTGGTCCGTAGTCCTGCTTCCAGTTAGCCAGAAATACTGCGTGGTACTGATTGTCCAGCTTGGGACGTCTGGCCAGGCCCAACGTAAACTGATGACGAGAACTCATCTGACCCTGCGCAGGCGTCTGGCGCGTGAATTCCTCGCGCACCAGCGTGGTCCAGTCAAGATTCAATCGCTGCGCAAGCGTTGCGCGGAATCCGTAGTAGCGACTACCGGCTGAATCACGCACCTCGGCTTGTGCATTGAGTTTTCGGTTAGGGTTACGGCTGTCACTGACACCCAGTGATACGGCAATAGAGTCTGCCGCATCGGTACCTCGATCAACGTCGATGACTTCAAGCGATGGGTTAATACTTAATCCCGGTACTAGTTGATAACGACCGCGTACACCACTGGCTGTTTCTATATTGCGCCCTGACAAACTACCGCGCATGCGGTACTCGCTATACAGCTGCGTGGCAGGCAACAGATCGGACTCAACACCCAGCACCCATTGGCGAGCACCGTCTCTAGCACCTGTAAGCGACAGTTGAGATAATTGGTTTTCACGTTCATACCGGCTATAAATACTGACATGATCAAACAGTTGTAACCGCGCGTGTAATGCATACCGATATCGTTCAGAGTCAGCGATATCCCGCTCCGCTTCGGCACCAATCACCAGAGAACGTGAACCTGGCAACCGTAGCCGTCTTTCAGCACCCACCAAAAGGGTGTTAAATTTCAATGAACGTGATCCATCAGAGCTCCAGACGCGTCTTGCGCCACCGGTCACGGACCAGTCAGTGAATTTTTTAACCACATTCAATCCGGCACTTCCATAGTGCGTTGAATCGACGGTTGACTCGCTTAAGTTGCCTTTCACCGTAGCTGTGAGTGAACGACTCAGCGGCTGATAGTGCTCAGCTCGCCATTCTTCACGACCTGCCGATATTCCTGCATCGGTGTTGGTGTATGTCGGCGCGGCTCTGGACCAGCTCATCAGGGTTCGATGCTCACGATTGCCACCCCAGTGATGCTCCAACCGGACACTGTGCGCGGCGCCATCCGCTTGTTCGTCGCGATGAGACATGACAGCGCTCGAGAGTGCTACTTGCGTGTTTAAGCCCAACGAGATCGACGTATGCGCGCCAGCCACTGTATAGCCAGACAACGGATTCTGATCATCGGTCAAACTAACACCCGCTGTCACTCTGTCTGCAATGGTGTACTGCCAACGTAGCCCAGACACTAGGTACTCATCAAGATCTGACGTCCTGTCATAGCTTGCTCGAATAAACACAGGATTGAGTGCCTCATCTAGGCTAGGCACTACATCGCTAAAACTCAGCAGCCCACTGGTGGCATCCAGCGTATAATCACGAAAACGTTGTAGACGTTCAATACGAATAACCAGACCTGGGTTATCCCGATCCCTAACCAGTCGTTCAATCACTTCTGAGTTGGGTACTATCGGCGCACCGGAGAGTCGGAATAACATGGCTGTACCATTTCCGCGTATTTCCTCACTGGCCCGTATATCAGACTGACGCGCCATAAACAGTTGCACATAGTTACGATCAGACTGGTAGATTGCATTGAAACCGGTAAGTGTGCGCTGTACTCTAGCTAGGTTGTCAGCATTGGGACTGTTGTCGGTCAGGTAGTCACCCCACATAACGCTATGCCTGTCCCGTTCCAATTTAGCGTAGAGTTTGCTGCGACTCTGTGCCTCAAACCCCTTGACCGACGCATCTCCTATGGTTGGATAATGTTCGTTAGGGTTAATATCGCGTAGTAGTCGCGCCTCCTTGTCTTTGTCCGAATCATAAGAGAGCGTTAGCTTCATATCTTTTTTGATTCGTCCTTTGAGAAACAAGGCCGCTCTGGTCTTATGCTCAAAACCTTCATCCAGTTGTGCTCGCTCATCGCCTCGCGACAACTGATTCCAACGCCCACCCAACTCTAATAACCCAACACCGACCAACGGTCGCGCTGCAGCAACCTGTATCAGGTTCAGTTGCGCCTGCATATTGCCAGAGCGTGCAGTGAGCTTCATTCGCCCGGCTAACTCTGAGCTTCTTATATGAATCTTGCCTCGACCGTTCTCAATGCGTACCTGTACACCGGGCACATTGGACTGTAAATCCTGTTCAAGAAAGTCCCCAGCTGTGGTCTGCAACGTAACGAAATAAACACCGTTTGCCGGGTAGCCATTGGCATCATTGATGACCACATCAATGGGCAGGAAGGTTCTCCCGCCATCAGCCGGCAGTGTGTCTTGCCGCGTACGCAGCATCATGCGCACCCCAGCCGCAGGACGTTTGAATTGTCCTGAAGCCAGGATGCGTGCGTTGCCAAAACTATCTAGGCCTTTAATTTCAAGCGTGTTAACGCCAGGCTTGAGTGAGACGCCATACCACGTAACCAGTTCAGCACGCTCACGCCGATTCTCTAAACGCTCACCGATCTGTGAACTACTGACGCCAACGCCATTGACGTAGAGTTCAGGTGATGTGCCTGCGCGCACGACCGCCATAAAACGACCATCTGTGCTGAATGCATTCTCCGGCCATAGCCAGGTACCCTCTTGCGCCTGAGACGATGTAATGCTTGCAACCAACTGCTTCGGATCGCCCATTGCGATCTGTGTTTTAGCCGTATGGTTAACGGTCTCAGCATCAAGCAACTTTTGTGAATTCAGTACTGAGCTGGTGTTAGCTGGCCGCACCGGCAATACATCAGCCTCAAGCGCCAGAGATTCGTTTGTCAACGCAGCTGACGCAGCCGACTCTGATGCCATTGACGGATCACTCACCGCGCGAGCACCCCCACCCGGTGATGGGCTATCTATGTCCGCATCCTTTGGCAATACTGTCCTTGGTTCAGCCAGTAGCCCGCTGGACAGATCACCGTCAGCCATTGCGCGTTGTCGATCGTTAACTATTCGTGCCTTACCATCGGGGTTAAAACGACTCGCCTCATCAATAAGCCAGCTGCCGCGCAAGCTCCTATTTCGGGAAGCCAAGCGTTCAAAAACACCTTCGGAGTCAATCGTTGGGCAGTTTGTCGCAAAGTCTGCGCGGTGAAAGTCACCGTTCGATAGGTCCACGAATCGGCTTTGTGCATCAGCAGCGTTCCGATTATCAACAGGCTTCAGGCTCAGACCCAGCGGCAATGTTAGTGGATCGACTTTGAGCACGTGTAAACCAGGCGCCACGCCAAACAAACTGTATTGCCCGTCCTCATCCGTAACGACAAAACTACCGTCTTGCAGATAGAGCTTTACACCACCTACCGGCCACTCAGCTTTGTTCTGAATCCAATCACAGGAACTATCAACATAGACCTTTCCAAAAATCATAGCCTGTTCTGACATGACGCCAGTGCGCGTTACTCGGACACGGGCTCGGCTTGACTGAGAGATGGCATCCACACCACTATTTGTGATTGCCGTGGCTAATGCTGTGTTAACACCATCGCTGTTAAGTGCTGCGGACGTGGCTTGCAAATGATAGGACAGGGTTCGCTGCTGGCCTGGCACCAGTGATCCGATATCAATCAGATAGGATTGAGCGACAACAGATGCATCGGCTCCTGTCGCCATGCCCAACTCTGATGCACCAAGCCGGACGGCGTCCGGATCAGGTAATTGTTGCCCATCTAGCGATAACGACCCACTAATAAATCGAAACCCATAGGGCGGCGTATCAAGCACTGTTACACGGTCTAGGTCACCACTACCACGATTACTCAGTTGTATCTGGTAGCCTATGGCGTCACCCAGTTCTACCGTATCACTCAGCGCGCGTTTTTCAATTTGCAGCAGCGAATCTCGGTTAGCTGGGTCTACCGGTATATCAATGACCAACACGCTGGGTGTCTCGGACACGACAAAGCGCCCTTGACCGGCGCCGTTAAAACCAGCTTCACCATATGAAGCATTGGTCAAAGAGAAAGTAGTGAATCGATCCTGAGCAACTCTGGACGGAAACAGATACCCGTCTGGTGGATCAACACCTATCGAATAATCAGTTCCCGGTGGCAGTCTTGGCAGAAAGAAGCGTCCAGACTTGTCAGTGGTAAATACCAATGGTTGGTTATCATCGGTACTACGCACAATCTGATTGGCGCGATATACGGTGACGACTGCACCTGCCAACGTCTCAAGGCTAGTTGAGTCAAATACACGACTGGCAGGTTCAACCGTTGCGAGATCTTCAATGTCCACGCCACTGTAAGGATCCACAAACGACACCCGCAACTTATCGTCGATATCACTGAGTAATACACAGGTTTCTAGCTGCGAAGTGAGTTGTAAGATCTGATCTGTATCGCTCGTAGCTGCACCTGGACACCATTGTTCTTGCCCAGCTTCTGTCGTGTTCAGCATAACCGGCGAGACACTTCGAAAACGATTAGATGCCGCGCTGGTCTCTGCCAACAATACGATCAATGAATCACGTGTTTGTGCTGACGATAAGTTCACACTCACAAAGCGTTGACCCGCAGCGTTTTTCAACAACAAACGTTCTGACACTGCTGCTCGTAATTCGATGTACACGCCGTCGCGTAATGGTTGATAGTCTAATCCACTGCGCGATGTTGACTGCCTGCTCGCACTACGTTGATCAACGTCGGACATTGCCCGAGTTGCGACATCATAATTAATGCGATACAACTCAGTCTCTTGAAAATGATCATCATTTGCAGACACAATTGACTCTATATCCGTGCGCAGTTCACTCACAGGCTCTATAAAATGTATGGATGCAGGCAACGATGCCGCCAATTTCAATGGTGTGTTACAGACAAAATTAGACTGACTGTCAGGCAGATCGTCATCATTGAAGTCGATAACAGCCTCAACATCAAACGTCCTATCCACATCGAGTGTGAATACGTCTGACTTCAATGCAAAATCAAATCGAACAGTAATCAGCTCGTTGTGAGTAAAGTGCGACTGCGGCATTAATACGGCGAGGCTCGATACTTCAGGAGGCGCTAGACTTTGTGGTTCATTTTGTGTCTGGGTGAGGAGCGGTGCAAACTCTGCCCATCGCTCAACACTTACCCAGGACTCATCTGTGGTATTACTCGTCTTAACCAGTGCTCTTGCCTGATACCCATCGGTATCAAAAGGACCATCCAGAGACGGCACCATTCCCGCGGGAATAGCGAGTTCAATGAGCACGCCTGAAAGCAGCACACCGTCGACAAGTACTTGCCGCTCTATCGGCAAAGTATCGGAATCATTTTTTACCGTCAGTGTATAGCGTGTAACCTGACCCGGTGCCAGTGGGGCCGTACACTCTGGGCTATTGGTTAACGACAATGACAGATTCGCAGGTTCTAATACCGTGACGCTATCTGTGTTGAAGATAGAGGCAAGCGTACTATCTGACGAGGCAGCCAGCAACGTTAGCTGCACCAACTCTCCAGGTGACGCTGTCTGTGGCAGCTGACCTGAAACCAGCAAACTAACTGAGGAATTTACAGCAACGGAAACCGGACCATCAACCAACGGTTCATCAACATCTTTTTGCCCATTACCATTGGTATCAATAGACAATTGTAGATTGTCCAGGTCATTTTGATCACTCAGCTCGTTGTATACACTGATGAAATACTGATCATCAACATTACCCGTATTTGTCAGCGTATGCAGAAACTGCACAACCTCTCCGGGCCCGCTATTAACTGATTGTTCAGCGGTTAGGGTAAATTGGCGTAGCTCGACAACCGTGATACTTGACGTATTGGATTCAACTTCAATGCGTTCACCAGAGAACGTATCAAGATAGGTCAGTATCGCCCGGTTAATAATCTCAGAACCAGGAACCGTCGCAGCCAATGTCACGGTTGAAAAAATCCATGACACTACGCATAACAACACAGTAATTGTGTGCCGGACTGGCATAAGACGGTGTTTGAATTGTCCTGACGCAAAGGGGAAAATAGGGACGAGGAAGGTGACCCGTGTCAGCCAACCTGGTGGGGCGAATCGTAAACAGACTAACTATTCAGTTCCTGCAACCACTTAGCCCGAACTAATCATAAAACACCGCATTTATGACTAGTCCGGGCAAAGCTTGCGTACTTTTACTTAGTCGACCTTAACGCTGAATTGCGCAGTAGCAGATTGCCCAGGAACCAGAGTTCCACCAAGGCCTGCAACCGCATCAGCACCTGGCCCAACATAGAAGACAATCGTGCTGCCCGTTATTGATCCAGCATCGGTATCTACTGCATCAGTGTTAGGCAGAGGTGCACAACCGCTGGTCAGGCAGTAAGACAGACTGTCAGCCTGATAAGTACTGAACGACGTGATCGCATCAGTGATAGTGACGTTCTGGGCATCAGCTGCACCCTGATTCTCAGCCACTACTCTCCAAATGGCACACTCACCCGGTGCGACTCCTGCACTTTGCACTTCGGCAAATCCGCTATCAGCAGTACCGTCACAGCCGGCATCCAGGGCAACACTTTTCGTCAGTCGTACTTGACCATTGATGACCGTTGTCTGGTCGTTGACTGATACGCTGGGACCGGCACTATCCTGATTAGCTGCGTTAATGGTCAAAATATCAACTTGCCCAGGCGCTGCGTTGGCTGGTGCAAAAACTGTGGCGGACAGTGGCAGGCTAAAACCAGGTAACAGAGTCAGCTCCGGATTCCCATCACCATCTGTATCGGTTACTGTCACTACAACCGATGTACCATCAGCTTGCTGTACCGTGATAGTACCCGGTACTAAACCCACTAGCGCTGTATCGGGTACACCATCATTGTTGGTATCAATATTAATGGTATGCGTCCAACCGGCCTGACTGTTAGTAGATGTAATTTCTACGATTTCGTCGACATTGCCATTGTTTGCCAGCGTATGGCCGTAAATGGCACTACCACCTGGCTCAACCTGATTGCTACCAGGTGTGACCAACGAAAGCAATCGATCGGCATTGACGTCAATTGCGTCAAGCTTGATATCAGTTGCACCTGTATTTAATGAGGTAATCTGGAAGAATATCGGATAATCCCCATCTGCATCAGCGTTACCCAGCAAACGAGTGGCAGTACCATCGCCGTTGTTATCCAACAGTAAGTCATTAACGGCAAGAGTTGCATCAGCAGGGATTGATATCACAGCAATTATCTGAAAATCTACCGTTCCACCAGGGATAACAGGCGTATTAGATAAGGCCGGACCTGTTGCGTTGCCTGCACCATCGGTGGCGTAGAACTCAACAGACCATCCAGGCTGAAGGCCTGTCAGTGATGTACCGTCAAAAGAGGAGCCAGCACTCAACACATAGGAGTCACCGCCACCGCCTTCGTTATCAATAAATAACGGAATACTGACAGTTGTGCCTGTTTGCCCAGCAAATGTAGAAATCGCTGCATAGGGCGAAACCAGTGGGTCCTCGTTACTACCCAGGACACCATTGGCGGTGTTGTGCAAGTCAGCAACCGCTGCAACAATAGCACCTAGAGTGACTGTCGTTGTATCAGTTGCAGGTGTGGCACTTGGGTCATTAGCCGACACAGCCGTAATAACTGCAGAGAATGGTCCTGTACCTGATGCACTGGCGGGTAAGGTTGCCTTGACCACAATATTGGCACTTCCACCGGCAGCAATGACACCAGAGTCCACACCTGATCCATTGGTATCAGATAGCTGCACGACACCGGATTGATCAAAGAACGTAAACACAGTTCCAGCTGGAAAATTACCCAGATCAGCAGTCAGTTCAAAAACATCTGCTGCATTACCGTTGTTAGTAATAATGCTATTAAACAACACGGTTCCACCGGCTGCTGCGGTGTCGACAAGCTGGATATCGTTGTCAATTCCATCGTCGTCTCCCCCATCGTTCACACCCGTTGCACCACCACTGGCGGTGTCAGTGATATCAACACTGTAGTCAGGTGAAATGGTCGTCTGCACTTGATTTGAAGGCACCAGTGAGTCCGCACCCGGGGTAACATCGGTATCACCGGCAGCAAAACCTTGGTTTCTAACGATATAACCACCGCCAAGAACGGCAGGGTCATATTGCACTGTAAATGTTAATGAAACACTAGAGCCTGCAGGCAATTCAGAATCAATAGCATAAACACCCGATACACCCGTATCAGCGGTGTCGCCATCATTGTTTAGATCTAAGCCCAATGCTAATTCGTCAGCATCGGTGGTATCACCGTCAGCGTTCAGATCTTGACCTAATCCTGCTTCAGACAAAACAGCGGCAGTGTCAGTGATGTCACCGTTAGAGCCCAGCAAACCCGAAACTCCTGAAGTGACCAGTGTTGTGTTAGCGGGCAATCCATCATAGATAACCACGTTCTTGGCAGTCTGGTTACCATTATTTCGAACTGTTAGTGTATAGCTGATTTGATTGTTAGCAAAGTCGGGAACCGCCGTTTTGGTGGTAACCAGCACAGCGTCATTCGTAACGGTTATCAACGATTCGTTGGTGCTGTCCAAACCATCACGCCCACCTGCTGCACTTAGGTCAGTGACACTACCAGTGACGGAGGAACCTGTGCCATTTTGCGCGGTAGCGTTGAGCGTAACGCCTAGTGTGTCACCAGGAACTGCCGTGTTAGGCACCGTGACTGCAACCACAAGGTTGACAACATCATCAGCTTGTAACGTCAGTGATGACACAATCGGTTCACCCGCATCGGGTTCACCACTACCGTTGGTATCTTGAAATATCTGTATGTTGCTAGAATCTATGGCATCGGTAACAGATATG
Source organism: uncultured Granulosicoccus sp. (assembly GCA_938003775.1). GTDB lineage: Bacteria > Pseudomonadota > Gammaproteobacteria > Granulosicoccales > Granulosicoccaceae > Granulosicoccus. The sequence goes on from CALKXZ010000399.1 coordinate 16,547, forward strand.
TTGTTAGTTGCTAAGAGATCGAATACATCCGGCCCGTTACCAGTATTAGTCAAAACATAGGGCAGATAGACGGTTTGACCGGCAGCAGCTGTTGCATCCACATCCACACCGATAGTGGCGGAATATACCTGTGCAACGGTAATGACAGCCTCATTAGACTGTGCTGAATAAACATTTCCAGCTGCATCTTCGTAAGTGACTGTCGCCAGGTTCTTTATTTGTGTGCCCGCTGATGTCGCTGCCATCAAACTAGCAGTGGACAAGGCCATACCGCCTGCTAGCAATGCAACACCACATGCTTGCGCAAGAGGATTACGCGCAAAACGCCTGAATTGATTGATTTTCATTATTTATAGATCCCTTTAATCCACAGTTACGCGGTACTTGAACTGATGCTGACCACCGTTAGAAATAAGTTCTTCATCGGCTAGCCATCTAACGTGTGTGTATTGCTCTGGTGGCACGATCACTTCCTTTTGACTACCATCGCTTTGAGTCTCTATCCGAACCACAGGCTCTAACTCGAACGACTCACCACCATCAATACTGACTTCGAATGAGGCGGACACGTCCGAATGATGTGAATCAGGGATGAATCGCGTATTCTGCGGAATAGGATCAACGACCTGAATGCCGCGAACATTGTCGTCGCCGTTATTAGTGAAAACGATCCTGAATTCCATGACATGACCAGGTTCAGCCTCACGTGCTTCCTGCACGCTTTCCTCACCTGATTCATTGAAAGACACAATGAACGCCTGGATTTCGCCACTAACCGGACCGTTGGCCATAGCCAATCCCGTTAATGAAAAAAGACATGCCAATAAAAAAAGCACCTTGGGGTAATGCATTACTCTCTCCTACTATTTAAGGGGTTAAACTGCGGCTCAGCTAACCGTTACTTTGCAGAGAGCGAGCCTGATGGCACGTTTTTTCAACGAGCAAACGTGTGCCAGTTAACAATTCAGACCAGTAGTTAACGGTTAGCCGAATCAACCCTTGGCATGACCAGGCTCATCAGTAGGAACGCCCAGTGCTGAGAGGTATCAGCGTTGTTTAGTCAACAATGACCTGGTAAACAACACGGCCACCCTGACCTTCTAACAACGCACCTGTAAAGCTCCAGCTCACGCTCGCGCCACTGACAGCTGGCGTACAAGTTAAGGAACCAGGCGTGCTGTCACAGACCACAGTTGCAGGTAATATCGTTGTAAACGGTGGTGCAGCATCATCAATTAGAAGCTCAGTCAGTGGTCCGTTACCGGCATTGATGAAAGCTAGGTCATATTCGAGAACGTGGCCAGGCCTTGCCGAGTTAGCCGTCAGTGGTGCGCCCCCAAGTGTCACATTTCGGACACTCTTGGTCAGTTCCAGCCTACCGGCACCCGGCCTGATGACCGTAGTCACATCGGTGTTACTGATATCAAATATTACGGCATGGTCTGTTCCGCTATCATCTGATACGACCAATTGTGCGTTTAAGCCTGTCAGTGCGATGTTGCCATCAGTTGCCGTTGATGGAACGGATGAAACAACAAGCAGGCAAATTACATCGTCTGGCTGTACAACTATCGGCGAACCAACGGGTACATCGGGTGTATCCAACAATTGATTACAGTTAACATCCAGTTGCACCTCAGACAGCCAGCTATTGTTAGCAGGTGTCGTGCTCTGCGATATGCTCAGATTCAATATACCGTGAGTATTCACAGTAAGTTGGTGTGGGAATACGACTTGTGTGCCAGGTGTTACCGTGCGGCTTTGATCTTCAACCAGTAAGGGTTGTGTTATAACACCCACGTTCAGGTTGTTAACCACAGCACCATAATTTAACTGTGTTTGCAATTCGCCGTCGGTTACTGTCAATCCTGAGTAAGTGCTATCTTCACTGATAAAGACGGATGCTGTATCAGGTTGAACCCGCACCCTTATCAATTGATTCACAGACTCAGGCTCTAATTGCAGTTGCCATTGACCATCGGCATCGGTACTTGTCGTGGCCAACACCACATCGTTTTCATCCACTACACGTATTATACGACCTGCCACTCCTAACTCATCTGGCTGTCGCAGGCCATCATGGGACGTAGCTGATGAGATTGATGTATCCACATATACAGAGCCAGTTAATAGAGTCGATGAATTAAGCTCGAAGAGCGTAGGATCATCAGTATCGGTTGAAACAGCCAGTCCAGATCCTGATAAATCATTGACCAACACACCACTTGGGCTTGTACCACTGGCTAGTGCCTGATTAGCATAAGCTCCGGGAGATGCTGTTGCAGTGATCACATCAACTAGCACCGTCAGCTCAACAACTATCTGTTCACCTGCAGCCAGTGTGACGCTGTCTGACAGTAATTGAGTGTCACTACTACCGTTGTAGCGTACATTAACACTCGCACCAGTAGGCCCACTAATCAGAACCGGCGCTGTCGGTATTTGATAGCTACCAACACCTAGAACACTATCAAGATCATCAATTAAAGAAACACCAGATAGAGTGACATTGCCTGTATTAGCGAGTACGAATCGCATGGCTAACTCGCGCCCATTAACAAGCACTTGTTTGCCCAGTACCAAGTCAGGCACTTCCACACTACTGGTTCCACTAGTGCACAGCTCAAGTTGCCAATTAGACAATGAACCACCATCACCGTTAAATCGATCACGGATACGCAGTTGCCAACTACCGGTCACTGACTGGCCGTTGAAATTGCTAAGAGATTGGCGTGAAGGATAGCTATTACCATCGATGGGTGGGCACGGTGGAGTACCACTGGAGGCATCGTCAAAACCAAACGAAAAATCATTCTGACTGCCACAGCTTGGCCCATATAGGCGTCGTGTCACGCCTGAGTGACGTAGCGAAAAAATCAGATCATTGATATACGTATGTGTACCGGTTATATCCAAAACATTGACATCAACTAGGGTGCCGGTGTCTGTCACATTGATAGTAGATACAGCAGTCGTGTTTGCATTGGGCCCAATAGCTAACGGCACATCGTTGGCGTTGTATATCGTACTTGTGCTACCCGCAGGACAACTCCCGGAGCTGGCACCACCACCGGTAATAACAACAGGATGATCCTCCACTTCCCCATCGGATGCTACGCCAATAGGACGTGAGATGGCCGAAGCGTTAGTAGATGCACGTAATCGCAAATAGGTGTTACCGGTCACAGCTGAGAACAAACCCGACCACGTCAAGTTTGCTTGACCAGCGGCACAGGAAACCGGATGATTTGCGTTACGCTCATTGCTGTCAAAGACACCATTGATATTTGTGTCAATCCAGCCAGCGAGTCGTGACCCAGGCGTGCATTGCACAGTTATCGAATAGCTGCCAGTGAGCGTGGATACTGATACCGGTGCATTCAACGCATCCTCATCATCAATACCGTCGTTGTCATCACCAGCGCCGTCAATGGCGGCACTGGTGGCGTTTAATGAACCTGCCTCGTTATCGGGTGCCAAAGACCCAATGTAAGCGGTAGAAACCTGCCCTAGGCGATGATAGGCTGACCCATAACTATCTGGCGCATCACCATAATCCAGAGCAAAACCACCGGTAAAATCAAAAATACTGGCAGAGGTTGTGAATAGGGTTGAATTGCTGATTGCACCTGTCTGGGTATTCACTTCACGAATCGCATTGCCCACATTGGTGTACAAGACACCCGATGGACTGGCGCTTAATTGGCCACCAGAACCGGTACTTAAAAACTGGAAAGTACCCAGTGAAGGGGTAAATTTCCAGCGTCCTGCAATGGTGCCCTGTCCAATACCAGACAGATCGGCAGAAGACCCGAACAAAACCGTGACACCGCCCTCATCAATGGCCGCGATATCACCAAAGCCACCCAGCTGCACGCTGGTGCACGCACAGGCATCCAGCAGATTCAAAGGCGTCACTGAAACCACTTGCGTGCCATCTGTTGACATGCGAAGTTCATACAATTCCTGGATGTATCCCGTATTGCCTTCCGAGCCAACGTAATAGCTGCCGTTCAGGTACGACCCACCCGTACTGTTTATATTGGTAATGGGCGCAGTCAACGGTCCAACACTGAAATCGTTCATCAGGGTATGTGCAGTCGCGCCACTGCCCAACGCTGGCGTCCAGCGATAAACACTGGTTTGATCACCGTAATAGACAATACCCGCCTGCAGGTTGTACGCCAATGCATTGACGCTTGAGGCGATTGGAGAGGTTGTCAGAATCCGATCGGTACCCTGAGTCAGATCTACTCCTCGGATATCCGATTGCGAGGAATAAATGAACACGTCTGACGCCTGAACAAAGTGGCTGGGCAGCACACCCACTAGAAGCGCAAAAATAAAGCCAAATAAATAACGCAAAGTACGCAGTAACGCGACTAGGCGCCATCGCATGGGCATGCGGTAGAGGCCTTCAGACCGGCAATGTACGAAAGAGACGCGCAAACTAACACTCTGTCACTGGCAAAGTAACCTGCCGAGCAAGAACCAAGCCCCAGCACACAGCCGTATCAACAGACTTGTCAGATGGTGTTCGCTTTAACGCGTAAAAAAGGCGGCCATCCTTGGCAACGAGTTGGCTTCCCTGCCTGCAAGTACCACTTGGAGGAGGTTGCAGCGTGATCTAATTCACACAACTGCAATTTCATTAAAGGCGCTGATAAGCGAGGTGTCAACCTGTAGTGGTGACCAAAGATTTAACATGTGGTAGTTCAGCGAGTCTGTGGCCTAATTGCATTCAGGTTAATCGCCTTTGGCGATGCCGGTAATAGAGCGCTACGCCCAACATCACCGATATGAGCATGAGTATTGCACTGAGTAGCAGTTGCGTTTGAGAACCGACTCGGACACCCGCTCCAAGAAGGGCAAACACGAGCATTTGTGGCACGTAACCAACACTGGATGCGGCTATAAAAACTCGGTGTGACACGGCTGTGAATCCCATACACACGTTGGTCAGCAAATTCGTCCCCAAGGGTTGCAGGCGCAGAATTAGTATTTTTACAAACGCATCATTGCGTAGCAGCTTATCCAACTGAGTAACAACGTTGGGATAGCGTTGAGCCACCCATGTTGCCAGAAAGCGCCGCGAGACCTGCAAGGTGAGATAACAACCTAGCAGAGCAGCCATGAAAGATAAGAGAACGCCAGGCATCACCCCATAAGCAAGGCCGCCTATGAATGCAACCATTTGCCTGGGCAGCCCTATCGATGTTGCTAACATACCCGCCAGTACAAAAAGAATCATACCTTTGAAGCCAGCAGATTCAAGTTGTGCACCCCAAACTTTGGCAGGAATCCATTGGGACGGAGGAAACAATAACGACACAACAACAATAAATAGAAGCAGTGCAATTAACGCGATGGACAGACGCTGTCGGGATTTGACTAACACCCGACGCACCTGTTCAATAACCCCGAACCCAATAACGGATTCAGGGTATTAATACTAGACTCAGGAGGCTGGTGTAGAGGTTCGCCGGCGCTGCTCTTCCAACGCCGCTCGGCTACGCTCAAGGTCCGCCATAGCCGCACGTCCAGTGGCCGTTTTAGTCTCAGTTCGTAGCTCCTGAGTATTATCCTCATGCACATCTTGATTACTGTCTATCAGAACGCGATAGATAATAGCGCCTATCACCGCTCCAATTATCGGTGCAGCCCAAAATAACCACAGCTGTTGCATAGGTACCGTCACACCCTCACCGTAGAAGTTGGCAATAACTGCCTGCGAGGTAGAACGTGCTGGATTAACACTGGTATTAGTCACGGGTATGCTGATGAAATGTATCAGTGCCAGAGACAAACCAATGGCCAATCCACCCATCGCTGCCGAAGCACGTTTAGACGTCGCTCCCATGATCACGACTAGGAATACCGCGGTTAATATGACTTCAGTTAAAAATGCAGCCTGCATGCTGAATCCACCGGGAGAGCCTTCAACACCATAACCATTGGTTGCAAAGGTACCTGCTCCAGGGGTAATGGCGAATCCGGGTTGCCCTGACGCGATGCCATAAATTGCCAAAGCGCCTAACACGCCACCAATAACTTGGGCAATGACATATCCTGGTGCTTTTGCTGCAGAGAATCGTCCGCCGACAACCAGACCCACGGTCACAGCCGGATTAAAATGACCGCCGGATACATGGCCAACTGCATAGGCACCTGTTACAACGGTTAAACCAAATGCTAACCCGACACCCAAGAAACCAAGACCAAGATTGACGGTTGTATCACCGGCAAGAAACATCGCAGCCAGTATTGCCGAGCCACAGCCACCCAGTACCAGCCAGAACGTGCCGAAAACTTCGGCAACTAATGCTTTTCCATACATCGCTTACATCCTCTTGTTGCAAGAAAGTTGAACTGCTTGAAACTGGATGAGTGAGCGAAACCTGTTCAAAGGGTGCTCAAATACCCAACTGACAAGTCTAGGTCAGATCAGACTAAGCACTAGTAGAGGAATGTTAAAGAGTGATACGTTACGGTAGCTTCACTAAACCACACATCCATCATTTGTCTGAATAACACTGACAATAGTGGCAAAAATTCAACCTGGTGATGTTAAATCGCATAGTTTGATGATGTATTAGCATCAATCAACGTCATTAAACTATCTTTCATCCAATTCATTACTTATCAGAAAGATATTTAGCCGACCGGTATCAATTAGCGTGCATACTGAATTGCGGCGCACGTCCTTGGTGTCAAACGCATAGTGAACAGTCAGTGCCGATTACAGCACTATCCACACTATGGTGGCCAACGAGCCAATAAGCATTAATGACACAAAGAAAATCCTGCCCGCATTGCGATCATCATGTCGTCTTGTATTCATTTCACACACCTGTGACTCAATTGTTAGAGACAAGCGGGTGACTAATCTTGGTTTACAGTTATCGCTCAGAGCATTCGGATAACACCAGGACAACCACTCACACAGTGTGGGGTTTCAGGAATTATGCCAATGACCCATTAGCAGTCACAGCTGCTACCAGAATATACTCGAATACACGCTGGTTACTGACGGCGACTTTTGACACATTGATCAAAAAAATCGTACAGCATCAAACAAATTACAAATCCAACGATGATAATAAACGGCAAAGCACCGTTGAAGCCTGCAAAGCCAACAGCAATACTGTGACCCAGGCCTATGACAAAGACCATTAGAAGTCCGGTTCCAATTAGGCCAGTAATCAAGTTTACGATGTATGAATTCATAATGATTCAGTCCTGATAATTTTATCAATCGTCGCAATTGTTAAGCGCTGTGAGCAACCAACGCGCCGTTCGCATGAGCCGATCATCACGGTCATAGGCTCCAATCAGCTGTATACCGATCGGCATATCGTGCTCACCTGTTAGCAGGGGCATAGACAAACATGGCAATCCACACAGTGTCCACACGACGCAGCAGATCGGATCGCCCGTGCCTTGACCATAGGCGGGGGCAATACCCGGCGCTGAGGGGGTCAACACTCCATCGTAATCATGAAAGAAAGTATCGAACCAGGTTTGCGCAGCATCAAGGATGCCCAGTGCTTCCTGGTACTCATCTGTGCTTCTTGATTCAGCTCGTTGCAGCGCCTGCGTGGCTGTGTCGCTGACAAGCGATCGATGCTGATTCCACTCCATATCAAGGCTTCGTAAGATCTCCACATCGTAGATAACTCGATGGCAACCTGGCAGCGCTGCAAATGATTGCGGTGCTTGTATCCGATCCAGGCTTGCGCCAGTTTCAGTCACGACGTCACACAATTCATCAATGCCCGATACAAGTGCATCAGAGTAGCGATCGGCATAGGGCATATCTATCCAAGCCAGCGCTGGCTTGACCGGCGCTTCAGACAAATAGCCTTGCCATAACTCTGGTCGAGGTGCTAGATAGGTTGTTGAGTCGTCTGGGTCATAACCTTTCAACACATCAACCAACAAGCAAAGATCACCCACATCCGTACCAAATACACCCAGCTGATCCAATGTAGGAGAGGTTTGAAAAACGCCGCGTGTGGATATGAGCCCGCGAGATGGCTTGTAGCCGTATATTCCGTTGTACGACGCTGGCCGAATCACTGAACCGCCAGTTTGCGTACCCAGTGCAAGTGGCACATGCCCGGCAGCGACAGCGGCCGCGGAGCCGCTACTGGATCCACCAGGACTAAACGCATGATTAACGGCATTGTGTGTAGCACTCTGGTGCATCCAGGCAAATTCCGTAGTGACAGTCTTACCCAGCACCACCGCACCCGCTTCACGCAGTTTATTCACCACGGTGGCAGACACACCTGGCTGCCTGTTCTCATAAATGGGACTGCCACATTGTGTTGGCATATTATCGGTATCTATGATGTCTTTCAGACCGACCGGTATACCGTGCAGAATTCCAGTTGCCTTACCGTGTTGGCGGCGAAGATCCGCAGCTTTCGCCTGTTCCAGTGCCAGGTCTGTATTAACATGCACCCAGGCACCCAGCGAATCATCCGTCTGCGCAATACGATCCAGATAACCTTGCGTCAGTTGCTCTGAAGAGAATGCGCCTTCACGCATTCGTTCTATTAAATAGCGCGCACTGAATGCTGGTGGCGACACCGCTTCTACAACCGGTCTGTCAGATTCCAGAGGCATTGTTTCAGTAGAGCTCATCGCTATGGAATATACTCACCGAATAGAACATCAGGCAGCCACAGAGCAATACCTGGGAACAGATACATAAGCACCATCGTAAATATTACGATACCCAAATACGGCATGATGCCCTTGAAGATCATCATCAGTTCTATCTGGTTCTTCAAAACCCCCTTTAAGTAATACGCACTCATGGCCATAGGTGGGGTTAAAAATGATGTCTGCAAATTCAACGCTACCAACATTGCAAAGAAATAAGGGTTAACACCAAACGTGTCTAGCATAGGCAGGAAGATAGGCACGAAAATAATCAGTATTTCTGACCACTCCAAAGGCCAACCCAGCAAGAAGATAATCAGCTGCGCTAACACCAGAAATTGCCATGGCTTAAGCTCCATGGCCAGTACCCAGTGCTCAATGATGTCGTGTCCGCCCAGGTAGGAGAAAACCGATGCAAATGTCCAGGAACCCACGAACAACCAGCAAACCATAGCCGTCGCCTTTGCCGTAAGAAACACTGATTCCTTAACCTTGACCCAGGATAATGATCGGTACATCGCAGCCAGCACCAGCCCACCCATGGCACCCATCGCCGCTGCCTCTGCAGGTGTGGCAAGCCCACCCAGGATGGACCCAAGCACCAGCATGATCAACATGGTTAAGGGTACAAATGACGTCAACAGGTTCAGCCAGATTCGCGCAGTCGATGGCGCATTGGACATATCCGGTTTTGGCGCAATGGCCGGATTAATCCAGACACGAATAATGACATATACAATGTAGAACCCAGCCAGTAACAGGCCGGGAATAACCGCTGCCGCATAGAGTCGCAGCGGCGACAGTTCAGCAATTGCGGCGTATACGATCAGCATGATAGAGGGCGGAATCAGTATGCCCAGTGTGCCACCTGCGCAGATCACACCGGCCGCAAAGTCCTGTCGATACCTGGCATCGGCCATCGCAGGATAAGCCAACAAACCCATTAGTGTGACAACCGCACCCACAATCCCACTGGCAGTCGAGAAGACAGCACAGGTGATTAACGCTGCAATAGCCATTGAACCCGGCAAGTTGCGCGCTGCCAAATTCAACGAGGTAAAAAGCCGGTTGACGATGTTGGCCCGTTCAACAACATAGCCCATGAACAGAAACAACGGTATGGCCACGAGCGTATCGTTCTCCATGACCGAGTAAGTATTTTGATTCAGTAAATAAAATATTTGGTTATCAAAAATATCGCTGACGGCCGTTATAGAACCTTCTGTGTAATACGCGTAATAACCAAAGGCCACACCCATTGCAAGTAATGTGAAGGCGATCGGAAAACCGAGCAACACCAACACGATGAACAGGGAGAGCATCAGAATGGCGACTTCAGGATTCGTCATGGGTGCTGTTAAACCAGAAAGTTAGGATCAATTGACATTAAACGGACCATTGCAGCAGTACGCGCAGGCCTTACATATCGAAGCGTGATTACACGGAATTTAAAGCGACTTTGGATTGGTTGACGAGGTACTGTCTACCATCGGCAACGCTATGTCTTCATCCATTAACAGGTCTTCAGTTTCGTGCACATCTTGCAATCGCTCCGTCCATTTACCCGTGCGTATGGCAACCCAGCAGCGCATTAGTTCGGCAACACCTTGAATGATGAGCAGTCCACCAGCCAGTGGTATGAGGGTTTTGAAAAAATACACCTGGATGCGCGCTGGGCTGTTCCAGCTGACCTCTTTATAGCGCCAGGAATCTGAGGCAATTTCAGCGCCGTACCAGAACAGTGCAATCATGCCGGGGAAAAAGAACACCAGATACAAAATAAAGTCCAGAGATGCCTGCATACGTACCGGGAACAAACGATAGATGACGTCTGCTCTTACATGTCCGTCCTGTGCCAGCGCGTAGGGCCCTGCCATCAGAAACAGAGCTCCGTACATCTGCACCATCATATCAAACGCCCAGACAGTCGGACTATTCAGCACATAGCGTACAAATACCTCATAGGTTACTGACAGAGTCAGTATGAGTATGCACCAGCCAAACGCTCTGCCAACCCAGATGCTCAGACCTTCTATGGCGTGGATGATTTTGTTCACGGTGTAACCGACCTCAAGTATTCAGTAGACAACAACGAGGATAACTAACAAGGATAATTCAAACGACAACGGGAGCCGTCATGCGGCCCCCGTCGATTCTACTGGTATTGACCAGCAACGCATCTTAGCGTTCGTTACTGATAGTGGTGATTTGTATCACGCATACCGTGCCCAGACTCTAGCCAAAGTAATGGCCATAGGCCAATTTGTAATCAGGCTGGTTCAGATTCAGGTAGCCCATGACATCTTTTGCATAAGCCTTTTGCGATTCAATGACCTTAGCAAAGAACTCATCGTTTCCAGACATACGCTCAACAACGATATCCCAGGCCTTGAGCTGTTCAGCCATAACTGAGTCTGGCGTACGGTAAACGTTAACGCCCTGCTCGCTCTGAAGCGTATTCAGATCAGTGGCATATTGCCGGGTGTTGTGCCAGTAAAAATTTGAATTTTCAGCTTCAGAGGCGTACCTAAGAATGGCCTGTAACTCAGGCGTCAGTGCATCGTATTTCTTTTTGTTGAACGTCACTTCGAAGAATTCTTGTGATTGATGAAAACTGGCCAGGTGATAATGCTTGGACACGTCTTGCATGCCAAAGTCTCGATCAGATGTCGGGTTGTTAAATTCAGCCGCATCAATCAGACCCGACTTCATCGCTGGTTGAATTTCGCCACCCGGTAGTTGCACCACGGACATACCCATTTCCAGCAGAACATCTGCAGCCAGGCCAACAGTTCGATACTTCAGGCCTTTCATCTGGCCGGCGTCTTTGATTTCTTCCTTAAACCAACCCATGGGCTGTGCTGGCATCGGACTGTTGAAAAAACTGACCAGGTTCAGACCTAACGAACCCATGAGTTCGTCAAACAGCTCTTGACCACCACCGTAGTAAACCCAACCCAGCACTTCCTGGCTGGACCAGCCAAAACAGGGCCCGGTACCAAACAGGGACGCAACCGGTGACTTGGAGTACCAGTAGGCGGGTACGTAATGCGCCGCATCAAGCACCCCACGATGCACCGCATCTTGCATCTGGCTAGTCTTGACCACCGAATCAACCGGCAGTAGGTCGATTTTCAGTGCATCACCAGCCATCGCATTGACACGATCGACATAAGATTTTGCATTCTCGAGGAATATTCCACCACCCCAGGCTGCCTGCATTTTCAGTGTTACGCCTGCTTGGGCGTGGACTATAGCCGGGGCCGATATGACGCCTGCAGCGGTAGCCGCTGTTGCAGTGGCCGCCATGGCGGAGCCTTTCAGAAATTTACGACGGTTGACTGTGTCTTTCACGGTTATAAGCCTCAATATTTGCCAGGTTGGAATTCCGCTCCTGACTGTACGTCACTAATCAACCGGATACAAGCGTAACTGGGTCACAGGTATATCAATTTTCTAACCCAATCTCTCTTTGTGCTGACCGTAGCTACCCCGTGCTGCATCTGAAAGAGCGTTCAATGTCACTCAACACGCTGAAAACAGAAGAATTAGCGGGCTCGCGCAATACGGCTCATCAAACCAGTCTGTCGCCCGGCTCATGTCCAGCGAAGTAGGCATCCAGATTATCCAGAGCCCGAAAACCCATCGCATCTCGCGTATCGAAGGTTGCGCTCCCAATGTGTGGCAGCATGAAAATATTTTGGTGCTTGGAAAAATCTGCATTGCCCCCGGGCTCAGTGGCGAAACAATCCAGCCCAGCTGCAGCGAGCTGACCGCACTCAATGGCAGCCAGCAAGGCTGGTTCATCCACCAGAGCACCACGCGCTGTGTTGACCAAAATTGCTCCTTTTGGCAACTGTGCCAGTGTCTGTGTATTCATCAGCCCACGCGTTTGGTCCGTGGCTGGGCAGTGCAAAGACAGAAATTCAGATACAGGCAGTAAGGTGTCTAGTGACTCATGATAGACAGCCCCCATTTCTTCGTCAGCCGAGAGCCTGCGGCGGTTGTGATAATGCACCTGCATATCGAATCCTCGAGCCCGACGCGCCATCACCTGCCCCACCTTGCCCATGCCTATAATACCGATGCGTTTACCGGTGACTTGCTGGCCAACCATAAATGAGGGACTCCAGCTAGTCCATTGGCCAGTTCGGACCAGGCCATCACCTTCGGGTGCTCGGCGTGCGGCGCCGAGTAACAGCAACATAGCAATCTCGGCTGTTGCATCCGATAACACGTCAGGTGTATTCGTCACCACTATGCCTCGGCGCTTCAGCGCATCCAGATCACAGTGGTCGACACCCACAGAGTGGTTAGCGATGATTTTGAGCCGAGTGTCCAGTTGCTCTACCACATCGGCTGAGAACACTTCGGAGTGGCACGGAATAATGGCATCAACCCGTTGGCTGTGTTCAATGATCTGGGCAGCCGATGCTGGTTCATCTGCAGGGTCAAACACCACTGTGTAGTGGTTGCGGGCACGTTTCAACGTATTAGCAGAGAGTGTCCGAGGAATCCAGACAACAGGCTTGTCAGTATTGGTCATGGCTACGGTTATTAAACATAAACAGTCGTGATGCACAGCATAACCTGAGCGCTACGCTGGTGCTATTGGCCACCCAGGTGCTTCACCGCCAATGGGTATGAGTCTCCTCCCTGGCTTGCCTGACGTAGTCCGCCGTAAATGCCTGTTAGCGTTAAGTATTGGACTGCGATTGTGTAAACAATCAGTATTTATCAGGGTCTGCTGCATGGGGTTAACCCGCCAGCAGAATTCAGTTGTACAGTAACGCATGCGATTGAAATACCAGCTTTTCGTGATTCTACTGGTGGCCAGCGCCACGCTGATTGCCGCGCTCTATGCATTTAACAGCTGGAGCTTCAATCGTGGCTTTCTCAATTACATTAGCCAGTCGCAGCAAAGATCACTGCGATCTTTTTCAGATTCACTCTCTGATCAGTACACTGGATACGGCAGTTGGGACTGGATTGTCAACAACCCATCACAATGGCGCCGACTATCCGGCCATGCCTTACGTCAACCCAATCGAGTCATTGAAAAACGCGCCAATGGACTAGCGCGGCAGGATAACCGGCTACCTGCGACACACAGTGCCACAGAACCTAATAACCGTACTGAACGTCAGCCATCACCCGGCGACACTAACCGCAATCGCCCGCGACCGCCTCCCCT
>CALKXZ010000400.1 GCA_938003775.1 uncultured Granulosicoccus sp.
GCCGGTCTGAGCGATTGCGCGGCCTGAGTCCGAACTGAGCCCACAGCGCCTGTACAGCATGCCCGAAAACAACACTGTATTTCACATAGCCCATTCAACCGATGTTGCTACGCTTCGCGAACAGGGTACCTACCGCTGCGAGTCGCTGGATTTAGAAGGGTTCATTCACTGCTGCGACCGTCACCAGTTACAAGGTGTTGTTAGCCGGTACTACAACGCGGTGGATAATGTTCATCTGCTCATGATCGACGTGGACAGGCTCGATGCAGCATTGATTCATGAAAATACGGTGGGTGGCAGCGAATTGTTTCCACATATTTATGGCCCCATCAACGCCAATGCCGTATTGCAAATCATACCGTTCGGTTTGCATTCTCCAGAGCGCACTGGCTTATTCGAATGAACCACATGGGATCAGATTCAACCGGCATTCGAATTGAACAGACAGGTGCTGTTGGGTTTTTGGTTCTGGCTCGCCCGGCCGTACTGAATTCGCTGGACGGGCAAATGATTACGGCATTGCTTGAAGGGTTACAACAACTCGAAGCAGATGCACGCGTGAAACTCATCGTAATACGGTCCGACAGTGACCGTGCTTTTTGCGCTGGTGGCAATATGAAACGTATTCGGCAGCTCAGTCTGGACAAAGACTACGCACACATCGATGATTTTTTCACGCAGGAATATGCACTTAATCTTGCAATAGCCAACTGCTCTAAACCTTATCTGGCGCTAATAGATGGCGTTGCCATGGGCGGTGGGCTGGGCCTATCGGTACACGGCTCCTATGTGATCGTCACAGAACGTGCCTTACTGGCTATGCCTGAAACCCGAATCGGCTTTTTCCCCGATGTGGGTGCCAGCCATTTTCTACCACCATTGCCGTGCAACAGTGGTATGTGGCTGGCACTGACGGCAGCCCCCGTGAAAGGCATAGAGGCGGTGCACACAAAATTGGCGACTCACTATGTACCCAGCGACAAGCTGGCCGGGTTAGTTTCTGCATTAAGCGCGGGTCTCGACTATGAAAACAAGCCTGGACGATCATTACCGGGCAATACCTCTGATCAATCAATGCAACAAACCGACACCCAGATCATAGAGCAGATTCTCAATGCAGCATCGCAAACGCCCAATGCCAGCGAGTTTCTGCACACACTGCAACAACGTGGCGAATGGTTTGCAGGCAAAGATATCAACCTCATCCGCGAACGTTTGCACAAAGCCGCTGGCAAATCAGCGGATGCCGCTCACATGCTGCACCTACTGGATGGTGCTTCGCCGTATTCGATATCCTTAATAATCCGACTGTTTGAGCAAACTCAGAATGCACATGGCGACAGGGCTTCGCTTGCCCAATGTTTGCAATACGAACGCCAACTGAGCGCCGAAGCTGTGCGTCACCCTGACTTCATTGAAGGAGTCAGAGCTGTATTAGTGGACAAGGATCACCAGGCAAACTGGCAGCACTAAAGTTGTGCCGTGTCCAGTGCAATGGTTGTCTCTGCACTGTCAATGACTATCGTATGCGCAGACTCTACTAACGGCAACATGCGTTCTGCGTAATAGCGAGCCAACGTGATCTTCGCATCAAGGTAAGCAGTGTCTGCGCCTTCGCTGTTTTTCAACCTCAGTGCAGCCAATGCGGAGCGTGCAATCATCCAACCACCTGCCAGTCGACCCTGCATCATTAAATATTCCACCGAAGTGGCTGATGGCAATGTTGCATCGTTCTGGCCCAATAACCATTCTGTTGCAGACTGGGCTGACTCAATAGCAGGTTTCAGTCGTTTAGCAATGGCTTTCATATCCAGGTGATCGTGTTTGTTCAGTGCCGCCAGTGTCTCTTGCATATCTGACATTAACTCACTCATGCCCTGGCCACCATCACGGGCTGTTTTTCGTCCGATTAAGTCATTGGCCTGAATTGCCGTGGTGCCTTCGTATATCGGGGCAATTCGGGCATCTCGTAGAAATTGCGCAGCGCCAGTTTCTTCAATAAACCCCATCCCCCCGTGCACCTGCACACCCAGGGAACAAAGCTCAACACCCATCTCAGTTGACCAACCCTTAACCAGTGGTGTCAACAGCTCACCGCGTCGTTGCATACGTGCTTTAACTGTTTCATCCGGATGACGCCTCGCCTGATCAAAGGCTGCTGCGCATTCGAGACCAAGACCTCGCATGGCCTCGATCGTTGAGCGCATAGTCATTAAGATACGTCTGACATCCGGGTGATTTATGATGCCTTGATCCTCTTCGCTCTTTCCCAGCAAGGTCTTACCCTGCTTCCGGTCACGCGAATAGGCCACCGCCTTTTGATAAGCACGTTCAGCGATGCCATAGCCTTCCACACCCACCGCATGACGTGCCTGATTCATCATCGTGAACATGTAGACCAATCCCTGATGCTCTTTTCCGACCAGGTAACCAATAGCCCCACCATTATCACCGTATGACATCACGCAGGTCGGACTAGCGTGTATGCCCAATTTATGTTCAATGGATACGCAATTAACATCGTTGCGCTCACCAATCGAACCATCTTCGTTAATCAGAAATTTAGGTACGATAAACAACGAGATTCCTTTCACCCCAGCAGGTGCATCGGGAAGACGGGCCAATACCAAATGAATAATGTTTTCCGTTAGATCGTGTTCACCGTAGGTGATATAGATCTTCTGGCCACTAATGCGGTAGTGCTCACCAGCCGGTTCCGCCCGAGTGCGAACAGCCGCCAGATCAGACCCCGCCTGTGGCTCGGTCAGATTCATGGTGCCTGACCAGCTGCCTTCAACCATTTTCGGCAAGTAACGTTGCTTGAGTTCATCTGACGCATGATGTTCGATCGCATCAACCGCACCCTGAGTCAACAACGGGCAAAGTCCGAAGGACATATTTGCGCTATGCCACATCTCCTGCACAGCCGCCGATACGCTCATGGGTAATCCTTGGCCACCAAACTCGGGGGAAAAAGACAGACTGCCCCAACCATTCTCGGTGAACTGACTATAGGCCTCTTTCCAGCCTTCGGGTGTCTTGACCTCACCCGCCACCCACTGACTGCCTTGCTGGTCACCGATCCAGTTCAGAGGCGCCAGTACATCCGAGGTGAAGCGTGCAGATTCGTCTAGAATTGCATCGACTAGATCTGGCGACGCATCTTCGAAACCACTCAGTTTGGCGATATCAGCCAAACCCACAACATGATTCAGTACGAAAGCAATGTCTTTGACAGGCGCAGTGTAGGTCATCGGTTTAATCTCAGTTAGCTGTATCGGCTACTTTTTTGGCTTGAACTGTTCACCCCAATGACTGAACGCGCTTTGTAACTGCTCAGCGGCATCCTCAGCCAGAGTCTGCATCGTCACCGCAGATGCCTGAAACTGTTCGGTTAATTGTGGACCTTTAGTCTCCCAAAAATCCTTGGCATCCATCATAGCCAGGTGTTGCTTAAGATCTACCTCATCAAGCAATTTTTTAGATTCTTTCGACACACGAGCCATGTACTCATCGACAACATCGCGCGAGGCTTCCAATTTATCTTGTGCCTCCATCAGCCCCAGATGCGCCTGTAGCTGAGCCTCCTCGGCATGATCACTGGCCTGTGTTATTGACTTGTTGAGTAGCTCACCAATGTGATCAAGCGCATTTTTTGCGGTTCTCTTGATGTCCTGGGTATCGTCCGGTAAGTCATCAATGAAATCGTCAACTTTATCCTGAATACCGCGCAGCTCTTCCAGTGAACGATCGATGGCATCACGCAGTTTCTTGTCCATTGTTCATCCCTCTCGGCAGGTCAACACTGATCAAAGTCTGCAGTATAAACGCTCAGGAATCCAGAGCGGATATTCAGACGCCGCCAGAATAGCGACGTCTGAGAGACCCGTGAGACATCACGGGTTACACACAAAAGCCAATGCTAAGCGCCTGCAAGCGCTTCGGACAGTTCTGGCAATGCATCAAAAAGATCAGCAACCAAACCGTAGTCGGCGACCTGGAATATCGGTGCTTCTTCATCTTTATTGATCGCAACGATGATCTTACTGTCTTTCATACCGGCTAAATGCTGAATCGCGCCAGAGATGCCAACTGCCAAATACAGATCAGGGGCGACCACTTTGCCTGTTTGTCCCACTTGATACTCGTTGGGGACAAAGCCTGCATCTACCGCTGCTCGAGACGCACCCACAGCGGCGTTTAGTTTTCCAGCGATATCATCCAGCATTGAAAAATTCTCGCCATTTTGCATGCCTCGTCCACCTGACACAACGATGCCAGCGCTAGTCAGCTCAGGTCGGTCAGAGTTTGACAGTTCTTGGCCAACAAACGAGACCTGATCGCTAATGTCGGCCGGTTCCACACTCTCCACACTGGCAGTTCCACCCTCGCTAGCTGCGGCATCGAATGAAGTGGTTCGCACACCAATAACTTTGACGGCATCAGCACTTTTAACGGTGGCCAATGCATTGCCCGCATAGATCGGTCGAACAAAGGTGTCATCGCTGTTGACTTCAATGATGTCTGAGATTCCTGATACATTAAGTAGCGCTGCCACACGAGGCATGACGTTCTTACCAGCCGCCGTGGCTGCAAACAAAATATGGCTATAGCCGTCAGCGTGCTTGATCACCAGGGCCGACAGATTCTCTGCTAATTCGCTTGCATAGGCTGCATGATCAGCCACCAGAACCTTGGACACACCAGCAATCTTCGCAGCTTTCTCGGCAACACCTGCCACATCGTTACCGGCAACCAACAGATGTACATCACCACCCAGGGCAGTTGCAGCGGTGACAACACTCAATGTTGCAGGTCGTATATCACCATCTTCGTGTTCAACCAGAATAAGTGTACTCATGATAATTAGCTCTTTGTTGAATAGCGGGTTAGATGACTTTGGCTTCGTTGCGAAGCTTGTCGACAAGTTCGGCAACACTGTTCACGATAATGCCAGCCTCTCTTTTAGGTGGATCGTTTACTTCTACGACGCTTAATCCACTGGAGATATCCACACCCGTATCAGCAACCGGAATGGTTTCCAGTGGCTTCTTTTTGGCTTTCATGATGTTCGGCAACTTCGCATAGCGTGGCTCGTTAAGCCGAAGGTCAGTCGTGACTATGCTGGGCAGCTTGACCTTTATAGACTCCAGCCCGGCATCTACCTCACGCGTGACCTTGAGGTGATCACCATCGAATTCGACCTTGGAAGCAAACGTGGCCTGCGACATACCAGTTAGCGCCGACAACATTTGACCGGTTTGGTTGGCATCATCATCAATCGCTTGCTTACCTAAGATAACCAACCCTGGTTCTTCTTTTTCCACAACGTGTTTGAACAACTTGGCAATGGCCAGTGGTTCAAGTAATTCGTCGGTTTCTATCAAGATACCGCGATCAGCACCCATAGCCAGTGCGGTGCGAATAGTTTCCTGACTCTGGGACGAACCAATGGACACGGCAATAACTTCGTCAGCATGCCCTGCTTCTTTGACCCTCAGTGCCTCTTCAACGGCAATTTCGTCAAATGGGTTCATGGACATTTTAACGTTGGCAAGTTCAATACCTGACTTGTCCGCCTTGACGCGAGCCTTGACGTTGTAATCCAGGACTCGCTTGACGCCTACGATAATTTTCATGGGGGCAATGGCCTTTGTAAAACTAGAAAAAAGTGAATGGACGCGATGTTAACCGTTTATGGGCTGTTTTCGTGCTGTTTTGGCTAGATCTTTGGCGTTATTGAGGCGGTGCTTGTCGCATTGTGGAACCAGACTGGGCGCCGGTCGAATAACGTGATGATGTGTCAGCAAGCCTGTATATACAAGGGTTTCGGGTAGATTGAATTATTCGCCAATGTCCTCGTTCCACAGGGTGGGCTGTGCTTTGATAAATGATTCCATTAATGTAATGCACTCAGGGTCATTGAGCACCTCTAGGGTTACGCCACGGCTGCGCACATAGTCCTCAGGGCCTTGGAATGTCGAGTTCTCACCCACCACTACATGGGAAATACCGTACAGCAACACGGCACCACTGCACATGTCGCACGGTGACAAAGTCGAGTAGAGCGTGGCGCGCCGATAGGTACTGGCGGGTAATCGACCAGTTTCCTCCAGGCAATCCATTTCTGCGTGACGGATGGTACTGCCTTTCTGGACTCGCTGATTGTGTCCTCGTCCAATAATTTTGCCGTCCACGACCAGAACTGAGCCGATCGGAATTCCGCCTGCTGCGAGACCTTTGCGTGCCTCTTCAATGGCCACCTTCATAAAGGGTGCATGATCCACCATATTTCGCCTCTTAAACGCTTTTTCGCTTTAATCCGCCTGCGCTAATGTCTTGACACGAAGCTGTCTCACCACGTTAGAAACGCTTAGGCTGCGGCCTCGCTAATCTAGTTGAACGCGTCCAAATACTTGCACACTGACGCGACTGGTACCTGCCTCAATAGTGGGTTCCACCGTCGCATAGCTGCGAACTGCTTCACTCAATTGGGCGCGAGATTCATATCGCGGCACTCCTCCCTGATCCGTCTGAATCGTGACGTCCAATATCTTGAATGAGGTGGCACCCAGGTTACGCTGCACCAGACGCGCCCGTTCCTTGAAAGCCGTCAGTGCATCATTAATCAGTTCGTCCGAAGCTGCGGCACGTGTGTCGGGTTTGGTGGACAGCTGAATTCCTTGTACCTGCAGCTTTTCCTGTAGTTTTTGAATGGCCTTGCCAGCTGCCTCAAAGTCATCGGTCTGTATCTGCAGAGTTTGAGTGGCTCGCCAGCCAATCAGGCGCCGGGACTGGCTGGTGTCATAGCGCGGGTAGGTCTGATAGTCGCGTGTTTTCGTGTCCAGTGTACTGTAAGGGCGCAACACATTGACGGCCCAACTCATAGCGGCGTTAACCTTGTTAGCCAGTAGCGCAGCGTCTTTGTCCTCCTGTTGCACCACCAACGTCGCTGTCATCAGATCGTTGTCGATTTCCGCAGATGCTTCACTGCTGAGTGAAAAGACGTTATACAGCGGCTGCCCCTCAGGCTGAGCAACGGCTCCCTGTGAAGCAAACACAGTCATACCCAGCAAAGCAAGACCCAACACCCACCTGTTCATCGAGACCATCCGACTCCCCATCCGTACGCTAAACCCATCCAACACCGACCCACTATACGACCCTTTTCCACCCCAATTCAGCCCCCATTAGCGTCCATTCGCCACCCAATTCACCCAAATATTCACCTCAAATCAATACCTTAAAGGGGTCGGACCACACAGAACCCACCCACATGGATACACAAGCTCGCTAAACAGTGGTTTTTGCTACTGATTTGCTGTGATTAATACGAATTAATCGGTGTATTTAGAGATAATAATCATAATAATCAATTACTTATGGTGGTCCGACCCATTATTTTATTACTTATGGTGGTCCGACCCATTATTTTTCTAAGATTGCGGTGACGCCCATGCCGCCTGCGGTGCAGATGGAGATGACGCCGCGACCGGAGCCGCGTTGATCGAGCTGTTTGGCAAGATTGCCGAGGATACGGGCGCCAGTTGCGGCAAACGGATGACCTGCAGCCAGACTGGAGCCGACTGGGTTCAGTCGATTACGGTCGATGCTGCCCATCGCCTGTTCACGGCCCAACTCGGTGCGGCAGTATTCATCATCTTCCCAGGCCTTTAGCGTACTGAGCACCTGTGCCGCAAAAGCTTCATGAATTTCGTACAGGTCAAAATCCTGTAGTGATAAGTTCGCGCGATCTAGCATGTTGCTCATAGCCACGGTTGGTGCCATCAGCAAACCTGCACCGCGAACAAAATCAACCGCCGAGGTGGCTGAGTGTGTCATGTAGGCTTGCACGGGAATACCACGTTCGCGTGCCCATTCCTCACTGCACAACAACACACCGGCAGCACCATCGGTCAGGGGCGTACTGTTGCCAGCGGTCATGGTTCCAGCGGATGTCTTGTCGTAAACTGTCCGAAGTTTAGCCAGTGTTTCCAGGCTCGAGTCTTCGCGCATGTTGTTGTCCCGAAGAACGCCTTCACACGGCACTAACAAGTCATCGTAGAAACCATCGTTATAGGCTTTAACGGCATTTTGATGTGAAGCCAGTGCCAATATGTCCTGCTCCTCACGAGTAACGCCCCAGGTCTTAGCCATCATTTCAGTATGCTGCCCCATACTCATCAAGGTGCGAGGTTCGTTGACAGACGGTGGTATGGGCGCCAACTCACGAGGGCTGAATCCTTTGAACAGTTTCAGTTTGGATTTAATATCGCGCGCCTTACCTAACTTGACCAGCCGTCTAGCGAATTTGCTACTGAATACCACCGGTACATCGCTGACTGTGTCGGTACCGGCAGCTATCGCTGAATCAATCTGGCCCGTGGCAATTTTGGCAGCAGCCATCATGGCAGCCTGCAGTGATGTACCACAGGCCTGTTGCATCGTGATACCTGGCGTACTGGGCGATAAGTGCGTACTCAACACTGCCTCGCGCGCTAAGTTCCAGTCCTTTGAATGAGTAATAACAGCACCGGCATTGACTTCGTCTATATGCTGCCCGTTCAGATCAAATCGATCGACTATGCCCGCTAGCACTGTGCTTAGCATTTTCATGTTCGACAGCGACGCATAGGCAGTGTTGGAACGGCAGAAAGGGATGCGTACACCGCCTGCAATGACAACGGGTTTAAGTGTTTGAGCCATCAGTTATTGTCTCTTTTGCTGTTCAATATAACGCATGGGTCCGCCATGAAAAGGCGCAAAGCCGGTGCCGAAAATAATGCCAGCATCCAGTAGGTCATCGTCGGCCACAATCTGCTCTTCAGACACGGCAAGTACCTCGTCGAGAAAAGGCTTCATCAGTCGATCTGCCAGCTTGTCTCCATAAGGGCTATCCATATCAACAGCGCGGCGATCAGACTTTCCTTTCTCCCAGACATAAAATCCTTTACCGCTTTTTTTGCCCAGTTCGTTAGCTTCAATTTTTTTACGCAGCAGTGTGCGGTGCGCATCGACATCACCGGTGGCCAGCGTTTCTGCCACCTTCATGCATACATCAATGCCCACTACATCGGCCAACTCTATGGGTCCCATGGGCATGCCAAAGCGGATAGCTGATGCATCGATTGTTTCCTTGTCGATTCCTTCAAGCATCAGTGTGAATGCCTCCATCAAATAAGGCGCCAGAACCCGGTTAACCAAAAACCCTGGGGAGCTTTTGGTGGGCAGCGGGAAGCGGTTAATTGCTACGCAAAATGCACAGCCGCGACTTACCCAAGTATCACCCGTCTGCTCGCCTTTGATCACTTCAACCAATGGCATTTTTGCAACCGGATTAAAAAAATGTAGTCCTATCAGTCGTGCAGGTGTATTGAGATCACGAGCAAGCTCTTCCAGTGGCAATGCGGAGGTATTAGTGGCCAACACCGCGTGCGCTGCCATGCGCGGTTCTAGCGATGCATACAATGCGCGCTTGGCATCAGCATCTTCATAAATCGCCTCAATTATAACATCGGCGCGCGGCACACCTTTGCCTTCCACATCGGCAATCAGGCGCGAACTTGCCGCATCAATTGCTGGCTTTTTCTTCAATCGGCGCTTGAACAACGCTTTGGCTCGTTTTAACGCAGGGACAATATATTGCAGCTCACGATCCTGTAGCGTAACCTCAAGACCTTGCAACACACACCAGGCAGCAATGTCACCACCCATCACCCCGGCACCGACCACATGCACGCGTTTTAGCGGAAAGTCCTCGGCCTTACCCAACCCTTTCATTCGTTCAGTCAGAAAAAATAACCGCCGTAAATTGCGGGCAGTATCACCGACCATGAGCTCACCAACCAAAGTAGCTTCACCCTCAAACATACGACGCCGAATATCACGCTGCTCAGCCCACAAATCAATCATCTTGAACGGTGCTGGATAATGTGCTGGGTTGGCTTTTTCAGCGGTCTTTTTACGTAGCACATGCGCTATAGCCATACGAGCCGGTTGTCGATTAGTCAGGTTGGCAATCGATGATGGGCCACGCTTGCGACGTTTTTTAAGAACAGCACGGCGAGCAATCCAGTGCAACGAACTGAACTCATCAGCCAGTTCATCAATCACACCCATGCCGCGGGCGGCTGGTGCTCGCAACAACCGCCCGGTGAGCATGAGCTGCATACCCGCCATGCCGCCGATTCGCTCAGTGAGCCGGGTGGTTCCACCTAACGCCGGAAATATGCCGAGTTTTACCTCTGGCAAACCAATCCGCGTTTCAGGCGTATTCAGAGCGATGATATAGTCACAACACAACGCAAGCTCCAACCCACCGCCCAAACAAAAACCATGCACGGCAGCCACGGTATGGCATGAAAGGTTCTCCAGTCGTGCAAATACCGCCTGGCCTTGAAGGATTTTATCGGTGACATCACTGGCCACCTCAAAGTGGTCGAACTCGCGAATATCAGCACCCAAGATAAAGCTCTCTGGCTTGGCTGATTGAATGACAACGCCTGTCAATGCCAGGGTTTCAATGACGCTGATAATGTCACCCAGCTCACGAATGACTGCCTCTGATAGTGAGTTGCTCGTTTCGCCTTGTCGGTCACACGATAGCCAAACTATATTCTCACTGTCATGTTCTACCCGCCAATGCTCATACGGCTTGAAGCCTGTGCTCATGAGTTGATCTCTTAAAGGATGATGAAGAGGAGGAGAATAGAGTTTATGTCAGGATGCGGCGAAAGACTCGACCAAGATCGACGGCAAACCGTTCGATGTACCCTGCTTAGCGGGTCGCAAACCGTCCTGTTGAGCTAGAACGTAAGACTGGTGGATAAATAAGGCGTCAACTTCTCTTTATCAGGATCCCAGGCAAGGTCAAAACGTATATCGGTATTGGTCAGTGATTCAAGTTTCCAGCGTAGCCCTGCCCCCACACGTATTTGCTGATTCAACAAATTGACATCACCTGGCAAGTATACGTTCCCAATATCCGTAAAAAACACCCACCGCCAAGCTGGATAGGCAAATAGGCCGGATAAGTACTCGATGTTGACCAGCGTCAATATATTGCCTGTTTTTTTATCGGTATCCATACCTCGTAACAACTCTCCACCACCCAGAGTGTAGCTGTGCTCACCAAATGGCGCACGATCACTCAGTCCCAGGCGCAACTGAATATTCAGATTGGTTTGATGCCGAGACAGCGGCAGGTACCACTGCGAGGCTATATCCAATCTTGTATAACGGAAGCTTGTACCAAAGAATTTGTCCGCTACGCGTAACGATACGTCATGACTATGCCCGCGCCGTCGATAGGTTTCCTGATGGACTCGCTGCAGTCGCATACCGGCTATGAGCGATAAGTCTCGACCGTCTCTGAAAGGCCCAAGCTCGCCGGACTTTACCTCGTACTCACGCTCTTGTAAGCCAAAACCAGCAAAGTAACTAAGGCCGCGTATCCCCAGCTCGTCATTGGCCCAACGTGCCAGGCGCCACTCTAACAATCTCGACGAGCGCTGCCCCTCACCGAAAACAACTTGATTACGCGACAGTTCGATATTTCGCCTCTGGGTAGCGGCACGCATGCTCATCCCATAAAAACTATTAAAAAAACGCGGCACCGAATAATCAAGCGTATGCACGAAACCAGTACGTCCACGTCCATCGTTCTCCTGGCGCTTTTCGCTGGTGAGCTTAAGCCGATGCAACCTGCCCATAAAATTATCCCAACGAAGCTGGGCACCGTAACGCAGCTCACCGTCAGACGTTCTACTGAACCTGGGTATGGGCAAAAAGAATATCTTTTCAACAACCACATAGCGCAGTTCCAGCGCTGTGTCATTCAGATGCAACTCTGCCCGCACAGATTTGAACAATCCGAGATCCATGATGTTCTGGATACCGTCAATCACATCATCCAGAGAACACGCTGTATCCTGCTGCTGCACCAGTTCACGGCGTAACACCGGATCACGAGTGACCTTGTTACCAGAAAACTGAATACGCGCTACGTCCCGATCACACCACTGCTCACCGGGTATTGCATCAGCAGCGTAGGCGTATGATGTCACCACACCATTGAACAGGAATAGCAGCGCAGAAATAATCACTGCCATGGAGCCCGACCAGCACTCAGCGGGAACTCCCCGGCTGGATAGCCGGATGAAAGACTGTGCAACTGGATTTATCACCGCTGAGTATCAGCTGCCATCTGTCACGAAAGATGCGTGTGTAACCCGAGTTACTCAAATATCGTGCCGGTACCTCAGCGGCATCAGTGGATCTGGCTTATATCAACACAACTTTGGCGTTAGATAAGCCGTCGGTCACGCGCATTGGCTACAGAATCCATGCCCACTACAGCTCAGGCAACCCATGTGGTGTCGGATGTATCCTGCCACCATTGCGATCATTGTCTGCCGCTAGGCCCTCTGCGACCGCCAGCTTGAGATGCTCGGGCAACGTGACCATCTGAGTCATGATCGCCTGCTTGTCTGCAGGGCTACTTTGCCGACTATAACGGGCTGCATCCAAAGCTCTGATCTGATTGCGAGCCTCACCGTTAGGCAGCCTACGAGCCAGCGAATTTAGCGTTTGTGGGGGTTGTTCAGGCCACTGCCTAGATGCCCAGTCAATCAGCGCCTCCTGCAGGGCCGTCGGTTCCGACGCCTTACAACCTGCCTCAACCGCAGATAGGGGCGCAAGTTTGTTGAGCACAGTATGCGCTTTACTGCGCGCTGCACTGATGGACGCGTTACCGCTGTTGGCCTGCGTGATAACCGAGCCACCCGCAGTGTTGCGAC
>CALKXZ010000401.1 GCA_938003775.1 uncultured Granulosicoccus sp.
GTGGTTGTTGTCTGCGATGCTAAATCTCAACATATGAACCGCGCTAATGCCGAGCGGCTGCTAAAAATGCGGCTTTATGATATGGAAAAACAGCGTATGGATGCCGAACGCTCCGAAGCGCGCAAGGGCCAAGTCCCCGTACATCAACAAGACTCTGTTTAGCCACGCCCAGAGGTAGGTAAAATTGAGCTCTAGATTTGATCGCTTCCGCTTGCCACAGTATATTTTGATAAAACGAGTTGGGGCGCAGGATGGTGTAATTCAGCCCCGACTCCATCAGTTTTCGATCCGACAGACCGTGCTGTCGAATTATCTCGATTGACGACGTGCTATCCGCCCCATAGCCCGAGAACTTGACCAATTGGCTAACACCAGCGTTTGCGGCCGCTGCGTAGAAGTTGTCAAACCAAGTTAGTGTATCTGGATGTATAGACGTTACGATGTAGGCTCTTTCGATCCCTTCCAATGCCTTGTCCAGGGTGAACGGCTCTGACAAATCCCCCTGGACGATTTCAGTGTGTTTGTTGGCTAGGTAGGTAGCACGCTCTGGATTGCGGACCAATACTCTTACGGACACCTCTTTATCTGCTAACTGTTTGAGTAACTCTCGGCCATTGGTCCCGGTGCCACCAGCTATCAGTATTTGTGGAGTATTCATGATGATTGCTTTCCTGTTGCGAGATAGCCTAAAGAGTGGCTCGGTAATCAGCCACTTCTGTGAGCAGTTGCTCGGGTGTCAGAACAACATTCCAGATCGGGCTGGGTGGATCTAGGGGGCGAGACTGCGCCAGCCCACCTAATGACACCGGTTCCAAGCCAACCTGCTCAATCAACGTACTGATCAATGCGCGATCCTCTTCAGCATCTGCCGCCAATGTCATGGCAATACGCGGTGTCGCGTTCGCATGGTTCTTGATATGGCCCATCCACAAGGTGGTAAATGCCTTGGCTACTCGAGCACCGGGTAACTTACCTTGTAGAACAACACCTGCAATCTCATCATCGCCGATGACCCGGATCGTGTCGGTACCGTCTTCGTTCCAGATGAGTGGGTTCGTGGCGTCGATAACGAGCTTGTCATGTACCTGTGCTTGTATGCTCTCTATTGCCGTATTTAGCGTGTTGTAACTGAGGGCCAACAAGATGACATCACCAAATTGTGCGGCATCAGTAGCCGTCCCCACTTTAGCCCTTTGAGTATTCGCATCTCGCATGATCTTGTCGGGGTTGCGTGAGCTCAACATGACTTGATGACCGGCCTCGATCCAGAATCCTGCCAGTGTTTGCGCTACGCTACCCGCGCCGATGATTCCAATATTCATGGTTCAATCTCTCCTGTATTTATCGTTGATCAAGGTTGAAGGGAAATTGCGGAACTTTTCGTTTCCCGTTCGATGCCTCGGATGATTGGCTCGGGCTGTATGTTCTGTGGGAAAGTCCAGCCGTTCTCATGCATGTAGATCACCAGGTCAAGCGTGGTGTCAGCGACTTCTATCCGAGTCACTTTCCCATCCTTGATCGTCATTATCAGATTCTCGATGGAGGTGCCAGTGCGACCTGTTGGTTGGAGTACTCCGAAGAAAGTCTCTACATGCTGCCAGTTCAAGTTAATAGACAAGACAGCACGTCCGTTGCCCTCTTCGTTAACAGCATTAATGTGATCAACAAGGTCGATTCGTGGCGCGAAGGCGGTCAGAAACTCACCAGCCCACCCCTTGAGCGCATTCAGTCCTTCCGTGCCAAATTGTGCGGAACTGTTGGTGATGACGTTCTGGTCTACAACTGCATCCCAGCGATCAAGCTCACCACGCTGAAAACCCTCATAGATCTCTAGAACAATGGGGTGCGGCTCCTCAGCTTGAACCGGGGCCACCAGGCTGGCTACCGTGATGGCAGATACGGCTAATACGTGTCGCAAGTGATTCATGGAAGTCTCCGATAGATGATTTCTAGTACGGAAACTAGTCTATCGACACCAGCCCTAGGCGATAAATAGGGTATAAGTAGTTTTACTATCCACTATTTGTCTTTAATTGAGCTCAAGCACATGAATTTCACAGCCGTTGGCGCTGTAATCCAAGTGGCTGAATCTGGCAGTTTTGTCGAGGCCTCTCGGGTTTTAGGACTGTCCACTTCAGCGACTAGTAAGGCCGTCAGTCGGCTCGAGGAAGAACTGGGCGTCAAGCTGTTCCAACGCACAACTCGACGGGTTCGAGTAACCCCGGAAGGCGAGTCTTATGTGGAGGGCATCAAACCACTGCTCAAACAAATGGAGACGGTAACCGCTGAGGTAACCGGAAGTATGATGGGCGTACAGGGTCGACTGCGCATCAGTGTCCCAGCAGCCTTCGGCCGAATAGCGCTCTTGCCTTGTTTGGTCGAGTTCACTGCGCAGTATCCTGACATCGAGTTCGATCTTATTTTGCAAGATCGGCACGTTGATTTGATTGATGAGCAAGTGGACGTTGTGATTCGAGCCGGTACCCTGACCGATAGTGCCAACCTAATCGGCAGAACAATCTACAAAGACACCCTCGTTACCTGCGCTTCTCCAAGTTATCTAAAAGACATGGGCATCCCTGATTCGGTGCAAAGTCTAGAACAACATCGATGTTTGAATTTTCGTAACCAACAAACAGGCCGGGCCATGCCCTGGTTGTTCAAAGACGGTCAGAAAATCACCGTCGCCAGTCGTTGGCTAATGGATGATGGGGAAGCTATCGCACGTGCAGCGACATTGGGTGCTGGCATCAGTCAGATGCCTGGCTTCATGGCGCAAGATGCTTTACGAAATGGGATGCTTCAGGAAGTGCTTGCTCATCAACGAACAGCGTCTGTGCCTTATACGGCTCTGTATTTGGATCGTCGACTGATCTCGGCGAGGGTCAGAGCATTCGTTGATTTTTTAAGTGAGAAGTTCTAGCGATACGATTTCAATTTCCGGCCTCCTCATAGTTCGCATTGGGCACACAGCCGCCAGGCGCAGCTCCAGCTCGATTCTGCAGGTTGGTAATATTTTCTCACTAGGATTATGTTGAATAAACTTGGTTGAATATTCATTAAGCAATATGAATAGGCTTATTGGTACGCGAGCTATAACAGCCGGATAGGCCCTCATCACTGACGATGATGCTATTCCTATTTTCTAGGGCGTGGTAGAGATGGTATGAGAGATAGCGCGGTTAGCGTGCGGTGTCTTAACAGAGACAGTTTTCATCACTGTGCATTGGCCAAAGCGCGCATGATTTCTCGCCATCCGTCCTCTGCATTTGGGCTGGATTCTTCGAACACCTGGTTTAATAGTTTGGTCTGCGCGGTGCTCAGTCTCGCCTCAAGGCGTTTACCGGTAGCGGTCAGTCGAAGCTGTTTCACCCGCGCATCAGTGCTGGCCCGTTTGCTTTCCACCAGTTCCATACTGATTAATTGTCGCAGCGGTACATTGAGCGCTTGTTTACTGATCACCAGCGAATTCAGTAGATCGGCCACAGAGCCGTTCTGATGCCGAGCAATGAAATACAGAATGCGGTGATGCGCCCGACCCAGCCCGCGCTTCTCCAGAATACGATCTGCCCTGTCTGTGAACGTGCGATAGCTACGATACAGCAATTCTATAGCTTCGTAGTCCGGGGTATTGGTATTAAGGTCAATCATATTGACATATTAAAAGTACGAGGCTACAGTGTCAATAAGTCAGTAGTATTGACCTAAAGTTGGTGGCTATGTGATTTAACCTAAAAGGTTGTTTTCATGATCCGTACACTATCAAGTCGTATTGAACGACTTAAAGCTTCGCCCATACGCGATATTCTGTCCGTTGCCGGCCAACCGGGTATTATCTCGTTTGCTGGCGGGCTACCAGAAGGGTCAACATTTCCTGACGTTGGCCGTCTGACTGCTGTGCAATCGGACCTTCAGTATGGTCCGACTGAAGGAGAGCCCCGCTTAAGGTCGTGCATTAGTGAGCAGTTGTATCAGCGTGGTCTGCATGTTGAGCCATCACAGGTGCTCGTGCTGTCGGGTTCCCAGCAGGGTATTGACCTGGTAGCGAAACTATTGATTGATGTGGGAACCTCCGTAGCGGTGGAGTCGCCCACCTATCTGGCGGCCTTGCAGGTTTTTTCTTTGTTTGGCGCTTGTTACCAGTCTTATCAGATAGACGATATTGCATCAATAGCAGACACCGCTAATCCAGCATTGCTCTATAGCATTCCAACGTTTCAGAATCCATCCTCTTACGTGTACACAACAGAGCAGCGCATGGCTTTAGCCCAATTGTGTGATTATAAAAACACGGTGCTGTTTGAGGATGATCCTTATCGAGATCTTGCCTATGAGCCCTGTGATAGAACACCAGTCTGCAGTTTTGTAAAACACACCTCCTGGGTTTATCAGTCATCATTTTCAAAAACTATTGCACCAGGTTTGCGTCTTGGGTACCTGGCTTGCTCGAAAGATTTGTTGCCGCATTTGGTCAAACTAAAGCAGGCGGCTGACCTGCATAGTTGTCGTCTGTCCCAACGTTCGGTGTTGCGGTTACTCAATGACGATACAGCCGGTCATCGACTGAACCATCTGCAGGTAAATTACAAAATGAAACGGGATGCCTTTAACGCATCATTGCTGAGGCATTTTGCTGATATCGCGACTTGGCAGGTACCGGCTGGCGGTTTGTTTTTCTGGCTCACCTTGCGGCACCCGCTTTCAGTACCGACCACGGCATTGTTAAAACCGGCCATTGACGCGGGAGTGACGTTCATGCCCGGTGAGCCTTTTTTTGCCGATGGAAGGCCCTGCGCATCGTGCTTCCGACTGAATTTCAGCCATACACAACACACAGATTTTGATCGAGGACTGGCGCTGCTGGCCGCTGTTTTCAAGCAGTACACGACAAAATATTGACTATTCAGGATTAACGGATGACCTGATCAAAATAGGACAAAGTGCGTACCTGGCTGTGAGTTGCGTCTGGTTTTAGCAACCCGATGCATGGACAAACACATGTCCTTTAATCAATCTAGGTTTGTGTCCGCTATCCCGTGGGATAATGCCTCGTTTTTACGCCAGGGAATTCTGATGGCCACTCGTTTTGTTGTCCTTGCCGCCGGCAAAGGCACCCGTATGAAATCTGCGATGCCCAAGGTGCTACATGCGCTTGCGGGTAAGCCACTATTGGCACATGTGTTAGATACAACCCAGCAGCTCAATCCGCAGGGTATCACCGTAGTTATTGGGCATGAGGCAGACCAGGTAAAGCAGGCCATAAAGCACCCGGTTCAATGGGCGCTTCAGTCTGAACAGCTGGGTACCGGCCATGCTGTTCGTCAGGGCTTGGAGGGTATTGATGACCACGACACGGTGCTGATCACCTACGGTGACGTTCCGTTGACTTGTGCCTCCACGTATCAGGCGCTGCTGGACGTGTGTGATGAAAAGACCATCGGCTTGTTAACCCTAATGATGGACGATCCAACCGGCTACGGGCGAATCTTACGTGAGGCAGGTGCCATTGTTGGGGTTGTAGAACAAAAGGACGCGACCTCCGATCAACTAACAATTTCTGAAGTGAATGCAGGCGTTGTGGCCATTAAGGGCGGTACATTGCGTGACCTGCTCAGCCGTATCAAAAACGACAATGTGCAAGGTGAGTACTACCTGACTGATATTCATGAGCTTGCGGTCAGAGACGGTCTGAGTATCACCGCAGTTCACCCTGGAGATGCTTGGGAGGTGGACGGCGTTAACAGTCGTGCGCAACTAGCACGGCTCGAGCGGCTGCATCAGGAGCACCTGGCGACACAACTGATGAACAATGGTGTGACGCTATCGGACCCGGCTCGAATCGATATTCGCGGCCAACTGGATACAGGCACTGATGTTGTTATTGATGTTAATTGTATTTTTGAAGGCCACTGTGTCATTGGTAATAACGTACAGATTGGCCCCAACTGCCTGATTTCGGGCAGTCGCATTGCCGACGGTACCCGGCTGCTGGCAAACTGCGTTCTGGAAAGTGCCGAGGTGGGATCCGATTCAGTTATTGGCCCGTTTGCTCGATTGCGCCCAGGTACCCACACGCACAGTGGGGTTCGCATTGGCAATTTTGTGGAGACCAAAAATACGCTGGTGGGCGAAGGGAGCAAGATTAACCACTTAAGCTACGTGGGTGATGCGCAGCTTGGCAGCAATGTCAATGTGGGTGCCGGAACCATCACCTGTAACTACGATGGTGCTAACAAGCATAAAACAACGATTGGTGACGGAGCGTTTATTGGCTCTAACAGCGCGCTGGTAGCTCCAGTGACCGTCAGCAAAGGTGCCACGGTGGGTGCAGGCTCTACGATTACGCGCAGCGTGCCAGCCGATCGGCTGTCGCTAACACGCGCAAAGCAAACGGATATAGAAAACTGGTCACGGCCGGTTAAAAAATCTTCCTAGTGTTGGTTTGTTCATCTGAGCCAGAGAATCTGGACAGGGTAAAAATCAAACCAGTACTGACGACAATTATTAGGATCAATTTATGTGTGGAATAGTAGGCGCGGTAGCTCAGCGTGATATCGCTGACATACTGCTCATGGGGTTACAGAGCCTCGAATATCGTGGCTATGATTCAGCTGGAATTGCCACTGTTGGTGCGAATGGAGCGCTGAACCGCCTGCGGCGAGTGGGTAAGGTTAAGCAACTGGTGGATGCCGTTGATCAGTTCGGTATGGAAGGTGGAACCGGTATTGCGCACACCCGTTGGGCAACCCACGGTGAACCCAATGAGGCTAACGCACACCCACACGTATCTACTGACCGAATTGCCGTTGTCCATAACGGTATTATCGAAAACCACGGTGAACTGCGTGAACGATTGCAGGAGCTGGGTTACACGTTCAGTTCAGATACAGACACCGAAGTCATCGCGCATTTGGTTGACCATGAACTCAAGAGTGCTGGCAATCTGTTTGAAGCGGTGCGCAAAGCGGTTCCGCAGCTCGATGGCGCTTACGGCACGGTCATTATGGACAGAACACAGCCTGAACAACTGATAGTTGCGCGTTCCGGTAGTCCTTTGGTTATTGGATACGGTGTGGGTGAGCACTTCATCGCATCAGACCAGTTGGCCCTGCTGCCGGTTACCCGACGCTTTGCTTATCTGGAGGAGGGTGATGTTGCGATGATCACTCGTGAGAGTGTTTCGATCGTGGATATCGATGGTAATCAGGTCGACCGTCCAATTGAGGAATCGAACTTATCGCACGACGCCAGTGACAAGGGTAACTACCGTCACTATATGCAAAAGGAGATCTACGAGCAGCCTGTTGCTATTCAACGTACGTTAGATGAGCGCCTGGCCAACGGTCGTGTGCTAGACGAAGCCTTTGGTGAGAATGCGGCCTCCTTGCTCCAACAAGTTGAGCACGTACAGATCATTGCCTGCGGTACCAGTTATCACGCTGGTATGACTGCGCGCTACTGGTTTGAGGATTTTGCAGGAGTATCGTGCAATGTGGAGATAGCATCTGAGTACCGTTATCGCAACTCACACGTGCGTCCTAATAGTTTGTTGGTGACTATTTCACAGTCCGGTGAAACGGCCGATACACTAGCAGCACTACGTCTGGCTCAACAGCAGGGCTACATGACGAGTCTGACTATCTGCAACGTTGCCGGTTCGTCGCTAACACGTGAGTCAGATATGACTTACCTGATGAAAGCCGGGGCTGAAATTGGTGTTGCCTCTACCAAGGCGTTTACGGTACAGCTCTCCGGTTTACTAATGCTGGCAGCAGCTGTGGGTCATCACAAAGGTATGAGCACAGAAAAGGAGCAAGAGGTTGTCTCTGCGCTGCAAAGTCTGCCAGCCAAGATCGAGCAAGTATTGGGCATGGATGAAGCCATCCAGGCGCTGGCAGAAGGCTTTGCCGATAAGCATCACAGTCTGTTCTTAGGGCGGGGCGATCAATACCCGATTGCTATGGAAGGTGCGCTGAAGCTCAAAGAGATCTCTTATATTCATGCGGAAGCCTATGCAGCGGGTGAGCTCAAGCACGGGCCACTAGCACTGATTGATGCTGATATGCCGGTCATTGTTGTTGCACCCAACAACGAGCTGGTTGAAAAACTAAAATCTAATGTGGAAGAGGTACGGGCCCGTGGTGGTCTGATGTACGTGTTTGCTGATAAGGAGGCTAAGTTTGCCAGCGACAAAGCCATGACCGTGCTAGAAGTCCCGCATTGTGATCCGTTGATTGCCCCTATTATTTATACGGTGCCGTTACAATTACTGTCGTACCATGTGGCCATCATTAAGGGTACTGATGTGGATCAGCCAAGAAACCTTGCTAAATCAGTGACTGTGGAGTAGCTGGTTCTGGTAGTTTGTTGGCATCTGGAGTAGTCCAAGCTAGCCTGTGCGCTAGACATTCTTAAACGCGCTGGTTCTTTGGGCTCTAGTGCTAAACCGGCCCTCTGTCAGACTCGAGTCATTTCATGGATAGTCCGGTTTAAGTGTCACCCAATTCACGTGCAAGCCTGTACATGGTTCTTTCCATGGCAGGCTTCTCTATCAATGATGCGTTGGTCAAGTCCCTTGATGGTGCATTACCCACGACACAAGTCATGGCTGTTCGCGGAACCATACTCAGTGTGTTGATCGTACTGATGCTGTGGCAAAGAGGATTGTTGGTGCGTGTGCGGGAAGGCCTGACACCCCTGGTCGGTCTGCGTGCAGCCATGGAGTTAGGTGCCACACTTTTCTTCTTATTGGCGTTGGTGCAGATGCCGTTTGCCAGTATTTCGGCAATATTACAAGCGCTACCGCTAGTAGTAACACTTGGTGCCGCGGTTTTCTTTCGCGAGCCAGTAGGCTGGCGGCGTTGGTTAGCTATTGCGATAGGCTTCGCCGGTGTCATGATTATTATTCGCCCTGGTACCAGTGGGTTCGAATCAGCGTCAATTTTAATGATCGTGTCAGTCTTATTCGCAGCAGCGAGGGACCTGACAACCCGCGCACTGCCGGCAGCTCTACCCTCACTTATTGTGTCTGCTGCCACGGCAGTGCTGGTCACTGTATTCGGTTACGCAGCGGTGTTCTTTCAAGGAACCTGGGTAAGCCTTCAGTGGCAACATATGCAAGTGCTTGGATTGGCAGCGTTATTTTTATTCGTTGGCTACCAGTGCATCGAACTAGCCATGCGAACTGG
>CALKXZ010000402.1 GCA_938003775.1 uncultured Granulosicoccus sp.
TGGGACACACGCGGTAATGTATCGGCCCAATTGCAGTACTTTCCCGAGAGCCCAGTGCATAGCGCTGACCAAACCGGCAATGCTTCAGTGGCAGCGGAAATTGAGTTCTACCGTCCCGTTGGTGAAAATGGTAGCCTTACAATTACCCCATTTGCTCGAATAGATCAGAATGATAGTGAGCGCTCACACGTCGATTTTAGAGAGCTTTTATACACCCACGTAGCTGATCGATGGGAAGCACGCATCGGGCTTGGCAAGGTTTTTTGGGGCGTGGCAGAATCCGTTAATCTTGTTGATATCGTTAATCAATTCGATAGTATTGAAAACGACGATGCCATTGCAAAGCTCGGTCAACCCATGGTGAATGTACTTATCCCGCGTGACTGGGGCAATATAGATTTATATATTCTCCCAGGCCTGCGTGAACGTACCTTCGCTGGGGTTGATGGCAGACCACGCCTACCCACACTGATTGACACCGACTCTGCAGTTTACGAATCCAGTAGCGAGGATCGCCATATAGATTTTGCTGCACGCGTGTCCACAACACTCGATGTTTGGGACGTGGGAATCAGCGCTTTTCAAGGCACAGCCAGAGATCCATTATTTCAGTTTGATACAACCACTAACCAACTCCGCCCTTTTTACTATCAGCTTTCTCAGGTTGGAATAGACGTACAGGCAACGCTAGAGAGTTGGTTACTCAAAGCGGAGCTGGTCAACCGTCTAGGAGACGAGATTGACAATCACATTGCCGCTGTCACAGGATTCGAATACAGTTTCTTTGATATCAAAGGCACGGGCGCTGATCTTGGTATTGTCGCTGAGCACCTATACGATGAACGCCGCGATGAGGCCACACAACCCTTTCAGAACGATGCTTTAATCGGATTGCGCCTGGCATTAAATGATGAACAGTCGCTAGAGGGCCTACTGGGTGTCATTACCGACCTAGATGGCGGCGGTCAAATACTTTCGCTGGAAGGTAGTCGGCGATTTGGTAGTAATATTAAAGCCAGTGTGCTGCTGCGTGCGTGGCAAAATACCGAAGATGACAATCTGTTATTCGCGTTCGAACAAGAGGACAACATACAGCTGGATATCGCCTACTTCTTTTAGTGAGATGTTGGCTAATCTCTACCATGCCGATGTCACGGCTAACATCTAAGCTGGCCTATTGTCGCTCTTGAGTATATTCCAGATAGTAAACCTGTAGACTTGGCAACTACGCGGTTTGAACAGTTGGTCGTTATTAATCGATAGGAGTCTGGCATGTTACTGAGCACCCCAAAGGCCTCGCTGGGCTGGAAAGCAATTCCCTTTACTCTACCTGACCCGGATGGAACGTCGTATTCGTTGGATCAATTAGCAGGGGAAAAAGGCTTGGTGATTGCTTTCATTTGTAATCATTGTCCTTACGTGCAAGCGATCGGGCACCGTTTGGCAGAAGATGCAAGGGTACTGCAAAAAGACGGTATCAATATGGTCGGTATTAATTCGAACGACTATCGATCCGTTCCTGACGACAGTCCGCCAAACATGAAGCTGTTATCACAAAAATACGATTTCCCATTTCCCTATTTAGTTGATGAGAGTCAGGCAGTTGGAAAGGCCTATGGTGCGGTGTGTACGCCAGATTTTTTTGGCTTTAACCAAGCCGGTGAATTGCAATACCGCGGACGGCTCGACGATGCTGGCATGGGGGATGCCAGCACTCGTACAACCGATATGATCAATGCCATGCGTGAGATTGCAATGACCGGCACAGGCCCATCCACGCAGTTACCCAGTATGGGTTGTTCGATAAAATGGTCTAGATAGAGGCAGATCAGCTCATAAACTAACTGTTTTCCATCGCTAAAAACAGTCGCTTTGGAAAATCAGTGATAACACCATCGACGCCCCAGTCAAATAATTTTTGCGCTCTGTTTACATCGTTCACGGTATAACAATACAATCCCAACTCCCCAGATTTAACTAATTGTGCATTACTGTGTGCTAGCTTAGCGCCGTCACAATGTACATTCTGACAAGCGTAGCGATCGGTCAGTTCAAACAGGTTGCGCGGAATATGCTCTACCAGCAAACCACGAGGTACCTCCGGCGCTAGAGCGAATGCGTATCCAAGTGAATCCCTGCTAAAGCTGGAGTAAACCAACGGCAAATGATCTGGCCATGCAGATCGCATTAAGTCTGTGATAGCTTCGCAGGTTCTTTGTTCCAGCCCAGCGCGGGGTTTGATTTCCAGATTGAGCCCGATATCATGGCGCACCAGAAATTGGATAACGGCAGAAAGACGCGGCAAGGCTTCTTGCTCGTAGCCTGGAAAAGATTTACCCGCGGTTAGTTGGTCCAGTTGAGCGCTGCTGTGTTCGCACAGTAGACCAGATCCGGACGTGCATCGATCAAGGGTGTCGTCATGATGGACATAGGGCACATCATCGCAGCTAATTGACACATCGATCTCGACACAACTAGCGCCCTGATCAACCGCCAACGACAGCGCCCCTAGCGTGTTCTCAGGGGCATCACCTGATGCGCCTCGATGAGCAATAATCGAGGCAAGCTCGGCACTGCGCGCACTGGCTGTCATGGTTTATCCACTGCATTGGACACGCTATGGGTCGTTCTGATCATGGTAATAACAGTCCTCGGTAACAATGTTTTCAGTAACAACGCTTAATGAATGTCTGCATCAGACACACGGTAGATTGCCAGACTTTCAAGGAAAGTTTCAAGAAACTCCAGTGTAATCATGGACGGTGGCGTATGCACTGGGCGCAGTAAAGATAGCTTATGATTAACACACGGTGTGAATGGGCGAAACTGTACTCCTCTGCCCTCGAATCCACGGGCATCCATCTCGCTGACCACCGACACACCGGTACCTTCAGACACCAACATGCACGCACCGGTAAATTGTCTGGTTTCTATCCAGCTGGGTATTTGTACGCCACGTGAGTCAAACACCGCTTTCAAATCGCGATAAAACTCACTGTCACGGCGTGTATGAATCATTGACTCGCTGACCAGATCCTCCGGCTGAATCTCAGCGTGTTTAGCCAGGCGATGGCCCTCGGGAAATATACACACCGTTCGCAACCAGACCGACTGCGCCTGCACTGCTGGGTGTTCTTTATACCCATCGGTTATGCCACAGTCATACTGCTCCCCCATGACCCATTCAAGAATCCGTTCCGAGCGATCCGGCTCAAGCGTTACTGTGACTGAGGGTCGATCAGCCAGAAATGAAGACAGCACGGCAGGTAGATGACTAGTCGCAAAGCCGGGTAGACAAGCTATGCGAAGATGACCCGCTTTGCGTGCGTGCAGATTGTGTGTCAGCTCTTCAATGTAATCAATACTGGCCAACAACCGAACAACTTCACCGAGTAAAAAGCGAGACTCCTGAGTGGGTAAGAGCTGACCACTTCGGCGTTCAAACAGCCGAAATCCCACCTTATCTGAGAAACTAGTCAGCAAACGGCTGACGGCAGGCTGCGATATATCCAATTGCTGTGCTGCACGGGTGACACTGCCGAATTGTGCAACTGCCTGGAATGCCTGCAGTTGTCGAAGCCTGAT
>CALKXZ010000403.1 GCA_938003775.1 uncultured Granulosicoccus sp.
GGCCTGCGGCCCAGAAGTGGTCACGCGGACCGCGCTCCCACGCGCCGCGCCGAACATCAGCAATCCCATGATGCTGTCGCCGGATACATCCATACCGTCTTTGCTCACAATGGCCGTGGCGTCATACTGTGCCCAGTACGCATGAGTCTGTTCAGCGTCAAGCATTGGGTTTAGCCAACAGTCATGATAATGGTCTGTTTGTTGGCGTACAGCAGTTGCACACTACCGTGAGTGCTGCGCAGCTAGTGGCTACACCAGAGGCTAGGTTGAACAACCAGACTAGGCAGCCAATCAATGGCACAGTGCGTGTGCAGCAGGCTCGAACCGCACCGACCTGCGACAACAACTTTCAACTTGATGTGCTTAGTGCGAATAATGACTCACTTGTTTTGGATTGGCAGGCGGGTAATTGCCCAACAGTCAATCAACTTGCCAATGCGAACCAATGGTCGTTAGGACCGGTTCCAGTACGTCTGCAAATGCAGCCGCACCCATCAGCGGGTACGCCATCATCAAAGGTTCGCGTGGGTTGGGTTTGGGTGAGTCACGCCTGGGGTGGTATTCCAAATCAAGGTGCTGTTGTGCTGGACCAGCTTCGATTGATACTAGACACCCAAACGAATCAACCCTTCAGTATTAGTGCTAATCGCAGTAAGCGTCGCAGTGGGCGAGGTCCAAAGCAGGTGCTGGCAACGATCAGAGGGCGTGATTGGCAAGATCAATCGCTGGATATGCAATGGATTGATGAGGGGCCTCTTGTGCCACCATCATCGGGTGTGACTTATCCTGACCAGTTTCGACTACTGAATGAATCACGCGGTTTGAATGTGCTACTGACACCGTTGGTATCGCCACCGAATATCAACGGTTCATCCGCTCCACGCTGGAACGGGGCAGTAGTGGTTAGTGGTTCACATCAAGGTGTGGGATTCGTTAGCTTTGAGCCAGTTGGTCGGTCGTTGCCATCGATTGACGTTGTTAGCAACAAGTGATTACTGATGATACCTAATTCGTTAAGTGCTAAGCATTCTACGACACGACGTCGACGTGATTGTGTCGGGTTACTAGCGGTGCTTGCCTGCCTATTGATTGGTTGTAACAAAGAGCAAACCGGTGTTGGTTCAACTCAGACAGACACGGTCAGCGCAACGTCTAACGACACTAGGCCTGCGCAAGTCGCTACTGAGGACAGTTTGCGTGAGAGCGATCAAGATACTATTAGTCGTATTACCCAGCGATCACCGATCAATGCGCTGACTCATGATCAATGGCCAGCGGCGCGTTTTGCTAGCAGCGGCCAAATCCTGCCAGACACCCAGCGACCAGGTGATCCGGTTAAAGGTAGACGCGCATTACTTGAGCAAAACTATGTCAGTTGTGGTTTACCGGAGCGTGTGTTTCGTGAATTACTCGGTGACACGGCCGTGTCGCAGGCCCCTGATAGAAATGCGGCGGCTGACGGATTGCCATACAACGTCAACGTGTTTGTCGATTCAACTGGCACGAGCATAGTCAGTAATAATTGTCTGACCTGTCATGGCTCCACGTTGTTTGGTGAACTGGTTGTGGGCCTGGGGAACGAATTTCTGGATTTCACAGGTGATAGTTCAGCGCTGGCTGAGCGGGCTGGTTTGTTGGTCAATGGTGAATCGGAAACACTCGCGTGGGAACACTACGCGGATCGGGTCGCTGCCATTGCTCCGTACATTCGTACCCACACTATTGGGGTTAATCCTGCAAACAATTTAACGTTCGCACTGCTGGCACACAGAGATGCGCAAACCCATGCTTGGTCTGATCAGCCATTAATGGCAATGCCGCCTGTGGACCCGCCGCCGGTGAGTGTGCCGCCATGGTGGCGTATGCATAAGAAGCCAGCGATGTTTAATCTGGGCGAGGGCCGTCATGACCATGCCAGACTCATGATGGCTGCGTCCATGTTGTGCACCGATACGTTCGAAGAACTGGACACTATTGATGCCTACGCGCCTGACATTCGAGCGTACATAGCGAGCCTGCAGCCACCACCATGGCCCTTTGATGTAGACACTGCGCTCGCAGCCGCTGGCGAATCATTGTTCGAGGCTAATTGCGCGCAGTGTCACGGCAGTTACGGCGACCAACCCACGTATCCTGCGCAACTGGTGCCTATTGAGGTGGTGGGCACCGACTCGACACTGGTGGACTTTGTGCACGGCGACGGGGTCAGATTCATCGACTGGTTCAACCGTTCTTACTACGGTCAGTTATCGGTTGCGGCACCGGGGGCTGGCTATGTGGCGCCACCGCTCGATGGAATCTGGGCGACCGGTCCTTTTTTGCACAATGGTTCAGTACCCAGTATCCGGGCGGTTCTGGACAGCGCAAATCGGCCTCGATATTGGCAACATAGTGCTCAAAGCACTGATAGCAAGGCGCATTACAACCAACGTGACCTAGGTTGGAACTACGAATCGCTGACCACTGGAAAAGACCCGCAAGGTGGGACACCACTGGTATACGATACGGATTTGCCGGGTTATGCGAACACCGGACATCGCTTCGGAGATCATCTGAGTGAGCACGAACGCTCTGCGGTTATCGAGTACATAAAGACTCTCTAGTAATCTCTATTTCCCCAAGCACTGCGACGACCCCATTGGCTCTGGTGCCTAATAAATTTGTCAGCTGGCTTGCCGCGATGCCAGCTACAGGATGTTTTTTTACGCCGCGCAAGCGCTAAAATCGCTCGCTCCACGGGCATTGCCTGAACAGTAACCGGAACAAAACCATGTTGAAGACTCCCTATCTCCTGTTTTTAGGTGATGCTGCTGATCCTTTATCCGCCAAGGTTGCGCAGGGTATCAAGGACTGGCGTCCAGAATTCTGTGTAGGGCAGTTGCGACAAACTGGCTGTCATGCCGATATGGGGCTGCCGGATATGACGATTGAGCAAGCCGTGGATGCT
Organism: uncultured Granulosicoccus sp.; assembly: GCA_938003775.1. Taxonomy (GTDB): domain Bacteria; phylum Pseudomonadota; class Gammaproteobacteria; order Granulosicoccales; family Granulosicoccaceae; genus Granulosicoccus. The sequence continues at coordinate 2,948 of CALKXZ010000403.1, forward strand.
GGGGCTAAGACGCTGGTGGTGGGTGTTGCCAACCGCGGCGGTCATATCAGCGAATCTTGGTATTCAGCATTTGAGGAGGCGCTAAGCAAGGGCATGGACATAGCCTCTGGTTTGCACAATCAGCTTACCGACAACCCACGATTGGTTGAGCTGGCCGAACAGCATGCTCAGTCACTGTTTGATGTGCGTGTACCGCAGCATACTTATCCGATAGCCACCGGGGTTA
>CALKXZ010000404.1 GCA_938003775.1 uncultured Granulosicoccus sp.
GTAAAACGTCAGCGTTGATGCGTTTCCCAATATGCCAATAGGTGAGTGTCAATGTAATGTTGACCGAAGCGACCGCCTGCGACTTTCCACGTGAAATGATGTCGCGCAAATCTGCCAACAGATCCGGGGAGCTGTGGTCAGCTTTGTCCAGTGGGTTTAGTTCGTCGGTCATAGGGTTACTGTGTGGTGATTCCCGGATGCTATTGGGTTAGACAAACATTTTTTCGAGGCAGGCGGATTTGATGTTTTTTAGTTTTTTGAGTTGGGTGGCGTGTTTGGAAATGAGGTTGTCTACGGTGCGGAAGTAGGCTCCTATTTTTTGTTGTTCTTCGATATCACGGGCGATCAAAATCTCGATTTGCCCCATCACATTGTTCATTAGTTTTGGATTTCCGACATGAGAAACATGTCTCCACGCCTCTTGATTTAATGCTTCTGCTACTGCTCTGTTAGCGAACCCCTCATCCGACAGCAATACACCATTAACGTTAGTGCTGTAAAACTTCCCATCACGAAAACGAACGGTACCAGCATTAGCGCCGTCTGTAGTCCATGTGATCGCATTCTGAAACAGGTAGCTATGGTAGTACCCCATCAAGCCGTCATTCTTAGTCTGCGAAGAGTACACAGGATACGGTGAAATATTTGATATTTTCCGAGACGTTTTTGTTGCCGCAAGTACGTTTCCTCGCGTCACCTTAAACAAATCAACAACTTTTCTTTTTTCCCAATCGCCCTTAAATCCTTTAAAGCGAATTTCGGGGGTGGTAGCGCCGTCTTGCGGGAACATCTTTTGGAGCATCGCCTGTTTCAGCATCAGCAGCTTGTCATGCTTTTGCTGATGGAGATCTATCATTTGGTCCAGTGAATTGAAATATGAACCGATTCTTGTTTGTTCTTCTTTGCAAGGAAGATCGATTTTCGTATCCAGAATGTTTCTATTGTAGAGATGTGTAATTGTGCTCCCTTCCAAGCCTGACCACTCAACGATCGAGTAGAACTGTTTCAAAAATGAATTAACAAGTGCACCGTTATGTTGAAGCCATACGATATTCGAGTCCTGAAAGTACTCGTCTTCACCTTTATATTCCACGACTCGGCCAATGCTGCCTATCACTGAAAACAGTAAGTCTCCATAGTCAGGAAATGGAAAGCGTTGTTTGTATTTTTCGAAGAGGCTCTGGGAGATAAATAGTTTTGGCTCCCTACCAAATGAACCAATTTTGTAAAATGGCACATCCCCAGTCAACGCAGTTTCGTGCATAAAAACGCGCTTATTAGTCGCAACTTTGCCAAGATCTCCGAGTCTTTTGGTGTCCCACTTACTTTTAAAGCCACTAAATCGAATCTCAGGCTCCCCACTGTTAGTTTGCTCCGTCATGCTAATTGCCTTGGGTAAGTAGAACTTTTAGTTCAGCGAGGCCTTTCATGTCAAATTCATTACCTTCCAACTCATCAATCATCCCCGCAAGCTCAGTCTCGGTTTGCTGAATCTCACGTGAATTATCAGCATAAGTCGTTTGATACTTATCAACCAACGCCTGCACCTTACCGATAAGCGCTTCAATCTGCTGCACCGGTAGCTGATGCAATGACTCGCTCAACGGCAGAATCCACTTTACATCAATTAGTTCTTTCACCTGACTATCGCTTAGGCTTTCTATCGTGGCTTTAGTTTTCAAATGCAGTACCGCATCGTCCTTTTTGAGTGCAGCTTTCAGTGTTCTCTCTTCCGCTATCCAGCCAGCCACCTGAATAACTCTCGCTTCATACGATTCCGCATCGAAGTTGCCTGATTCTCTGGCCTCTACCTGAAACTGTTTGGCTTCTTTCGTGACAACTGCGTTGACCCACTTATCACCTGACTCGTGCACCGTGTCGGCTTCTTTGTTTTCTTCAGTAAGACTTTCCAGCGCCTCTTCAAAGTTCGCATCGATTTCTGTCAAGCGAGATTCCTTCTTCTGCAGCTCTTCCAGTTCGTCTTTGTGGTGCATGCGTTGAACAAGATCGAATGGCAGTACTCGCCCGACCCAGCCCTCTTGTTCTTCCACCTCTTTGCCCTTCTTCTTTTTCGTCACCATGTAGGGATCGACTTGCCTTGATGCATCGAAGTTTTCGGTTTGCAGTATTTCAAGATCAATGGCAATCTGCTGCCACTGATTGTCCAGCAACTGATAAGCGTGGTACTTGTCGATGAGAGGTATGGATTCGAGTCTTTTAAATATGACCTTACCAATCTTCGGTTCCTGCTGAGGGATCGACACGTTAGCCCACTTTTCGATCAGCTCGTCACGTAACCACGGACCAAAGTCGGCAAAAGCTTCTGAAAACCGCTTGGTAAAGTCATGAACGTTGGGATGTTGGCGAATGGCGCTCCCAAGGTCTTCGACCGCTGATTCAACGTAAGGCGTGCCATTGTCAGCGAACAAAGTGGAACGTAAATCAGGGAAGGCTTTCCAGAAATCTTCAAGATTATCGAGTTCTTTGTTTGGAATACCACCAAACATGGATGCGTACAGATCCCAGCTTTCAGCCGGTGGTGACGAGTCCACATAGCGCGGGATATTGAGGTTGTAGTCGTTCTCACGAATCTGGCTCTTGGGGACTACATCGCTATAATGTGGCACGCTCTTTCGATCGATGACGGTGTCGACGATTTTTTTCACATTCGATGCCTGAAGTTTGTTGCTCTTACCCTCCTTCAAGAAGCCTTTGGATGCATCCACAATCAGCACATCGCTGTTTTTACGCTTCTGCTTCAACACGATGATAACGGTGGGGATGCCGGTGCCAAAGAAGATGTTGGGTGGCAGACCGATAATCGCGTCAATGTGATCGTTTTCGATCAGCTCCTTACGAATGGTACCTTCCTCGCCGCCGCGGAACAGCACACCATGCGGCAGGACTATGGCCAGAATGCCGTCAGGCTTCAGGTGGTAGAGGTCGTGCAGCAGAAACGCGTAGTCGGCTTTGGATTTCGGTGCGAGACCAAAGCGTGAGAATCGCGCATCGTTGTCTTTATGTTCGGGTTCCCATTTTTGCGAGTACGGTGGGTTAGAGACAACCGCATCTAGGTACAGCGGGGTATAGGTGTTGACCGGATCGTTTTCTTCAAAAAACGGCCAGTCGTCTTCAAGCGTGTCGCCGTTGCGCACCTTGATGTTGTCAGGCTTTATACCACGCATAACAAGGTTCATGCGGGTGAGATTGTAGGTGTTCTGCTTAAGCTCCTGTGCAAAGTATTTTATGTTGTCGGGGTCATCCATGTGCCTGGCGACAGACTTACCGATATTGAGCAGCAGCGACGCTGAACCGCTGGTAGAGTCGTAGATGTCGATGGTGCTTTTATCTTTAACATGATCAGCAATAATGTCAGACATGAGCACAGAGACTTCGTGCGGTGTATAGAATTCTCCGGCTTTCTTGCCTGCGTTGGCGGCGAACATGCCAATCAGGTATTCGTATATGAAGCCCAGAACATCATAGCCCTGTCTGCCATCCATCGGAATTTCTTTAATCAAGTGGATCAGGTCACTGATTGCCTTGGTTTGCTTGGCGGCCGTTTCACCGAGTTTGGACAGACCCGTTTCAAGCGTTTGAAAAACGCCGTCGAACAGTAACTTGTGTTTTGGGTCAATCAAGCGGTTGAAGGCGGACAAGCCATCTCGGACATCGGAGACGTCAAAGTCGCCACCTTGCTGAATCCAGGTGGAGAACAGGTGCTCGTAGGCAATGAAGTAGCCTATGTTGCGTTTGATGTGATCGACGGTTTCTGTATCGTCTTCTGAGAAAGCACGAATATCACTGACGCTAAATTCCTCGCGCTTGGCAAACTCTACCTGCTTGTCAGAAATATACTTGTAAAAAATAAAGCCAAGGATGTAGTCCTTGTATTCATTGGCTTCTATTTTAGATCGCATCTGGTTCGCTGATTCCCAGATTTTTGCGGCAAGTTGCTGTTTGTTCACGGTGTGGGGTTTTTCAAGAGCCCGGTATTGCTCAACACAATGCCGAGATTCCAATGGGGGGAGCTGTTAGGTTGTTGAGTATAGTATGAAAAACAGAGCGCTTATCATCTCAAACCTGCCCACGTGAGAATCCTAAATTCGTGATATCGGAAAGCGAAGACACTATCAACGGAAAGAAAACGTCAGACTAAAAGCACATTGACAAGTTACCCGGCATGCCGCTTGGTTCGTGCAGATCCGTCATCATATTCATACCATCTGGTTAAGCAGTGCATCCATATCGTTCCATGGCACCACGTGTCCACGCTCCCTGCGTTGTCGGCTACTACCACCGTAAATCAGCCATGGGTCTTGCGTAACCGCGCCAAACCGCTCGCGCCAGCAGTCCAGCCCATTGAAAAAATCGCTGGCCACCATGACACCCGATTTGATATCAATCCTCATCAGGCTGCCAGCACCTTTTTCGATGAGTGCATCAAGCTCTTGGACCTGTTTATCACCAAATAGTGCACGCTTGATCAACAAGTTAACGGAAACGGACACCATAAGCTTCCAAAATCAGGACATCATATTGTCCTTGTCCTATACGATTGGGATCATCTGCGGTCCGCGCGCTAAATTTTGTTTTTTGACTATCTGAAATACGCGAATTGTGACCACCTGAAGTCAGACACCAACTGTGAATCACTAAAAACACCGACCAGCTTGCTTAGATGTGTACGAGCATCGTGATAGTAAGTGACGTAGAGAAAAAGTCGCCGTCGAAGGTGACGCACGTTCAGTACGATCGCATGATACAAACACTCACGACGTATTGAACCCGGTAACCTTTCGGCACATGATGTAACATCGAAAGTGAGTCGAGTTACATCACATCTCTACAGATTTCGCATGATACAAACTCACCTGGTACAGAACTCTGATCTCGCCACAAAGCGCTCGATTGTTCTGGTGGGCAATTCTGACTTGTTGAAACGGCTCGTCGATTTATTCCTGTCGTATCGCTGGTCAGTGAGCTACGTTGCCAGTGACAACCGTCGCGTCCAGGCCCACTGCAATGCGGCTAGCATCAAGTTCGGACTGTTAAGTCTGGATTCACCGGGCGGGGTCGCCGTCAGTTTTGCGCAGTTAGCACCACCGGACTGCTTAGTGCAAGTCGGTGAGGTGCACAGCAACATTCTCAAGCAGATGGGCGCTGACGATGTACTGAAAGTGTCCATTACGATGCCCGAAGCACTGCCAGATACGCACACTTGCGACAGTCAACCTGCACACAAGCCCGGCTCACTGCCCATTGAGCTGACTATTTCATCACCGCAGCTGGTGGACAAACCCCTAGAAATTCTCAAGCGTACTGTTGAGCCGCCAGTCAACGTGCAGCCTGAGGCTGTTGCTCCATTAACCAGTGCACTGCTGCATGGCGAAGTCTTTGACCTGGTTAATCACATGTTATCGACGGGAATCCTCACCCGTCAATTAAAGCTACATCTACAACAGCGCGATGCTACATTGCACACCCGGGATAAGCCGAATCCGCGGAACGCGGCTATGCACGTCGCGGATGCCCCAGTAACGAATGCACGAGTAGAAGATGCACACTCGTTCAATAGCGTCAGCGCCCAGATTCTGCACTGCGCAGCACAAACCCCTGACAAGATAGCGTTAACCTGTCGCTCTTCATCCTTCACGTACGCACAACTTGAAGAGCATGTGGTGCACTTGAGCGATAAGCTGCATGCACTGGGTGTTGGCAAAGGTTCCCGAGTGGGTGTCATGCTGGAAAGATCAGCCGCTCTACCGGTTGTACTCATTGCCATCATGCATGCTGGCGCAGCGTATGTACCTATTGATCCGGATTATCCTGCTGACAGGATAAAAGTAATTCTAAACGATGCGATGCTGACGGCATTGATCGTTAGCGACAATCTCCCTGAACCTACCGCTGTTGATGTTCCTTGCCTGTCGGTATCCAACACCTGTCATGTGGAGGTTCGCATTGCACCGGGCGTTGCTGTAACGTCATCGGATGTTGCACGCAACAGACCCTGCGCTGATGATCTTGCGTACGTGATCTTCACCTCTGGATCAACCGGGCGCCCCAAAGGGGTCATGGTCGAGCATCGCAATGTCCTGAATTTCTTTGCCGGGATGGATACAGCCGTTCCTATCGGTAAACGGCGTGTGTTCCTCGCCCTATCAAGTGTATCGTTTGATATTTCTGTACTGGAACTGTTGTGGACTTTAACGCGAGGTTTTACCGTGGTAGTGCAGTCGCGACCGTCCGTCCGTTCGCATCCAGATTGTGTTGAAAAAGATAGCGCTCCTGGTTTAACAAACGATGCAACGCACAACGATGAGCTTACGTTGGGTCTGTTCTTTTTCGGCAGCGACGCGGCACAGGGTGGTTCTAACCAATACACGTTGTTGCTCGATGGGGCAAAGTTTGCTGATGAACATCATTTTTCAGCGGTGTGGACGCCCGAGCGTCATTTTCACCGTTTCGGCGGATCGTTTCCAAACCCGTCCGTGCTAGGCGCCGCTATTGCCGCTGTAACGAAAAACATCGGCATCCGAGCTGGCAGCTGCGTGCTGCCGCTGCATCATCCAGCGAGAATTACTGAAGAATGGTCTGTGGTAGACAATCTATCGAACGGACGTGTGGGTGTCTCGTTTGCGTCCGGGTGGCAACCGGATGACTTCGTATTGCGCTCAGATGCCTATCATGATCGGCATCAGCGATTAATCAGCGATATTGATATCGTCAAACAGCTCTGGCGGGGTGAGAAAGTCGCATTTGAAGGCCCCAACGGCATGGTCGGTGTGCAAACACTTCCCAGGCCCGTTCAGGCAGAGCTGCCCTGCTGGCTAACGGCGGCGGGCAATCCTGAAACATTTCGAGCAGCCGGTACCTCTGGTGCTAATTTACTCACGCATCTGTTGGGTCAGTCGCTGGATGATTTGAAACAGAAAATTGCGATTTATCGCAAAGCCAGGCAAGAGGCTGGGCACGCCGGGCCGGGTATCGTCTCATTGATGGTGCACACCTTTGTGCACGAAGATGCGGAAACGGCGCGCACGCTTGCTCGTCAACCGATGAAGGATTATCTAGGCACGTCCGCTAATCTGGTGAAAAACTATGCGTCAGCGTTTCCGGTGTTTCAACAAACGGGTAACGCGCTTGATTCGAATGCTGCGTTTCAGTCGCTTGACGAAAGCGATCTTGATGCCTTGCTGGAACATGCGTTTGAACGATTCTTTTCTTCCAGTGCGTTGATGGGCAATGTGGATGATGCCGTCGCATTCATCCAGAAAGTCAGCCAAACAGGCATTGATGACATTGCTTGTCTGATTGATTTTGGTATTGAGCCGTCTGTCGTTTTGCAGCAACTCCCGCTATTGGCTGAGGTTCGGGATCGGGTCAACGTTGCTGGTGGCAATAGGCACGTTGCAATTTCCGCGACAGACAAAGTTGCTACGGTTAAGTCTAATCCGGCGCCCGTCGTGCCTCACTCGGTTCATGACCTGATCACGCAATACAATGTCTCGCACGTTCAATGTACACCCACGTTTGCCACCCTACTTGCCGGTGATAGTGATGCGCATGCAGCACTGGGCAGTCTTGATGCACTTTTGGTGGGCGGCGAGGCACTCCCGGCGAGCCTGGGCAGACAGCTTGATAAACTGGTGGGTGGGCAACTCGTGTCCTTGTATGGTCCAACAGAAACCACCATCTGGTCAGCGACCCAGCAAACGCCCTGCCGTATCCCGACAAATATTCCCACTGTGCCGCTGGGCGAACCGATCACGCTGACACAGTTATACATACTCAATGAGGCAGGTGAACCTGTTGCAGACGGAGAAATTGGTGAACTTGTCATCGGTGGTGCCGGAGTAGCTCGCGGCTACTTCAACAATGCTGATCTAACGAAGCAGCAGTTTATCAACAATCCATTCGTCACAAACCCTGCAGTAGCTCCATGGCAACGTCGACTCTACAAAACCGGCGATAGAGTGTGTCGCCAGGAAGGTCATCTGCTCTTTCTGGGTCGCGCAGATGATCAGTTAAAGATTCGTGGGCATCGAATCGAGGTGGGAGATGTCGAACACGCCTTGTTACAACTAGATGCTATCCATCAAACGGTTGTCATGGCAGTGGAAAACCTGCAAGGACAAAAAAACCTGATTGCCTGCATCGTTTCAGACATCGAGACCGATGTACAGCAGATCAAGCAACAGCTGGCTCGCCTGTTACCTGCTTATATGATCCCTACGGACATTTGCAGAATGGACTCGTTTCCTGAAACCCCTAACGGCAAAATTGATCGCAAGGCTCTACAACGGCAGTATGTTGAGACTGAAGCGGCACAAATGACCCCTAACCACGTTGACATCAACAGCAGCAGCAGCAACAGCAGCAACAACAACGTAACAGGCACCAAGACATTTGAATCACAACAAACGCTGGAAGCTGCGATCAGCCAGGTGTGGCAGGAAGTGCTGAACCTACCTGAGGTGGACATCCATCGCAACTTCTTTGATACCGGCGGCACCTCACTGCTGGTCATCAATATCTTGCAAAAACTTCGCAAGCACGTTGACTCGCGCATAAAGCTGGTAGATCTGTTTCGGTATCCCACGGTTGCAACGCTGGCGGGTACGCTTAAGAATCTGACGCTCCCCGCGAACAACGTTGATAAAGCAACAGCGCCAGAGCTCACATCGAAACTCGCAAAGACGCCGCAATTATCTGGCACCCGAACGCAGCAACGAGCAGCGGCACGCCGGCGAGCCAGGAGGGCCCGATGATGAGTCAAACCCACCACGGCACCAGTGCAATGGCCAGCTCTATGTCATCCATGCGTGCTGACCTGGCAC
>CALKXZ010000405.1 GCA_938003775.1 uncultured Granulosicoccus sp.
AGCACGCACAGCACGCACAGCACGCACAGCACGCACAGCACGCACAGCACGCACAACATTAGCAGCCTGCAGAGCCTCGCAGACTGCTAGCTAAAACCTCCCATTCGGGCTGCCATCCAGGACAGGGCGGCGAACAGAACCAGTCCTGCGCTGCCAATGGACAGCGTATTGGCGAGAGACCCGCCGTTAGAGCGTTTCGGTAGCCAGACCAACAAGTACCCCATTAACATGCCTGCTGCCACACCGCCGAAATGCCCCCAGAACGAAATAACCGGTACCAGCAGCGGCAGTGCCAAATTCAGTACCACCAGACCAAATACTGGCGATTGCTGTGGTTTCATGCCACGCTCGTATAGCGATACGCCCAGAGCACCAGCCAGTCCCAGTACAGCGCCGGAAGCACCCAGCGTCGCCTGGTCCCAGTCAAACATCATGACGCTCAGCGTACTGCCAAACAATGCACCGAAATAAATCAGACTAAAGCGCGCCGACCCGAGTTCGCGTTCTAGGATCGGTCCGAGTACGAAGAGCAAATACATATTGAACGCAACGTGCAATATGCCGCCGTGTAAAAAGCCGCTGCTGAGCAAGCGCCACCATTGACCCTCCAGCACCAACGGGCCGTAAAGCACACCCAGATTAGTGAGCGTGCCCTGTGTTGAAATCTGCGCTGTGAAAAACAACGCATTGATCACAATCAATGTCAGAGAAACAGGGCAACGCTGGGGCAGCTGAATCATGGTGTCGTTGCTCGTCTATCAGGCAAGCTGGGCAGTGGCGGCGAACTAGGCAAAGTGCTTACCCACACGCTGCATCTGTTCCAGTGTCAATCTTGCTCCCAATTGTTGAATCAGTGTCGTGGCGGCATTGCCTGCCAGTTCACCGCATTGTGCTGGCGGCATACCGTGTGTCAGGCCGTGCAAGAAAGCACCTGCGTAAATATCACCCGCGCCATTGGTGTCCACCGCTGTCACTTTACTTGCGGGAATGTCGTGTATTGATTCACCGTCATACACGATAGCGCCTTGGGCGCCCTGGGTAATGGCAAATTGCCGAGCAATGGTTTTCATGCCAGCAATGCAATCTTCCATCGATGTGGCACCGAACATCAGTTTAGCCTCGTCTTCATTACTGAACACCAGGTCCAGACCCTGGCCAATAATCTCCATAAGACCGTCTTTGAAAAAGTTGACCATATTGGCATCGGACAGCGTCAGTGAGGTTTTGACCCCGTTTGCTTCGGCAACTTCCCGGGCTTTGACCGCTGCTGCACGCGCATTGATTTCCGGTACCAAATAACCTTCGATGTACACATAGGTCGAGTCTTTCAATGCCTCCTCGTCCAATTCAGCGACGCTGTACTGGCGGGTGATGCCTAAAAACGTGTTCATGCTGCGTTCAGCGTCTGGTGTAACCAGAACGATACATTTGCCGGTATGTCCGGCGTCTAATGCATCGCGTTTGAGATTGGTTTTAACCCCATTGGCATGCAGGTCGTCAAGAAAATAAGCACCCGTGATGTCGTCAGCCACCTTGCACGAATAAAACGCGTTGGAGCCCAGCTGGGCTAAGGCCGTGATGGTGTTGGCAGCCGAACCGCCGCCGCAGGGGCGTGACTGGATGCTGGTTAACTGATCCAACAGCTCATGATGGCGATCTTCCTCGATCAGCGTCATAAGACCTTTGTCGACGCCCAACTCACCGAGTAGCCTCTCGGGAATCTCGTATTCGAGGTCAACCAAGGCGTTGCCGACGCCATAGACATGAAACTGAGGCATGAATATTCCACTAAATATGTAAAAGGAGAGAGATTATCGCTGTTCGCGCGCTAGATAACTATCTACAATTGCCGGTTTTGCTTGTTGAGGTTTTCATGCGCACACACCCCTGTGGTGTCATCACCCGAGATCAGCTGGACGCCGAAGTCACTTTGTGTGGCTGGGTCCATCGCCGTCGAGATCATGGAGGCGTGATATTTATCGACCTGCGCGACCATACAGGATTGGTGCAGGTGGTTTTCGACCCGGACCGGGCCGAGACCTTTGCGAGCGCCGAGCAGGTGCGCAACGAATTTGTGATTAGCATCACGGGTCGCGTTCGTCATCGTCCCGAGGGCACGCTCAATCCGGATATGACCACCGGTGAAATCGAAGTGTTGGGTTACGAGCTGAACATTTTAAATCGTGCAGCGACTCCGCCATTCCAGTTGGATGATGCCAATGTCTCGGAAGAGAACCGTTTGCGTTATCGATACATCGATATGCGCCGGCCCGACATGCAGGAACGCCTGCGATTGCGCTCGCGAGTCATTAGCCAGCTTCGCCAGGCGCTGGATAACGAGGGGTTCATAGAAGTAGATACCCCCATACTGACCCGAGCAACACCGGAAGGCGCACGCGACTATCTGGTGCCCAGTCGCAATCATCCGGGCGAATTCTATGCCTTGCCGCAATCACCCCAACTGTTCAAGCAGTTGCTGATGATCGGCGGTATTGATCGTTATTACCAGGTGGCGCGTTGCTTTCGCGATGAAGACTTGCGCGCCGATCGCCAGCCTGAGTTCTCACAGCTGGATATCGAGATGTCCTTCATTGATGAGGAGACCATTATGAACACCATGGAATCCATGATGAAGGCCTTGTTCAAGGATGTGCTAGATGTTGATTTGGGTGCTGGCAGCCAGAGCGGTGCGTTTCCGCGCATGAGCTATAGCCAGGCGATGAACCTGTATGGGTCCGATAAGCCGGATTTGCGCATTCCTCTGGTGCTGTGCGAATTATCCGATCTGGTGGACGATGTGGATTTCAAGGTCTTTGCAGAGCCTGCGAAAAATCCTAAGGGTCGTGTTGCTGCGTTGCGCATACCCGGTGGCAATGCACTGACCCGTAAGGAAATTGATGGCTATACCGAGTTTGTTGGTCGCTATGGAGCCAAAGGGTTGGCGTACATTAAGTGCAATGATATTGCTGCCGGTGCGGCAGGCTTGCAATCACCGATAGTCAAATTCTTCCCTGCTGAGGTGCTGAGTGCCATCATCGAACGTACGGGCGCGCAGGATGGTGACTTGATCTTCTTCGGTGCCGATAAGGCATCGATTGTTGAAGCGGCGTTGGGCGCACTGCGCATCGAGATCGGCAAGCGCATGGGCATGGTCGAAGATGCTTGGCGTCCGCTGTGGGTGGTGGACTTTCCGATGTTCGAATACGATGAGCGCGAAAAACGCTGGCAAGCACTGCATCATCCGTTTACCGCACCGTCTGCTGACTCGATCGAAGCCTGGCAGGAACAGCTAGACACCGATCCAGGCCAATGCCTGTCTCGCGCTTACGATATGGTGCTCAACGGTACAGAGCTTGGTGGTGGTTCGATTCGTATACACAGTAGCGACATGCAGCAAAAAGCGCTGAATGTACTCGGTATTAAAGAGGCGGAAGCCAAAGACAAGTTTGGATTTCTGCTCGATGCCCTGAAATATGGCGCACCTCCGCACGGTGGTATTGCCTTTGGTTTGGACCGTTTGGTTATGCTGATGACAGGTGCTGAGAGTATTCGTGATGTCATGGCATTTCCGAAAACCCAGAGCGCCAGTTGCCTGCTGACCAGCGCGCCCAGCCACGTATCCGATCAACAGATGAAGGACTTGCATTTGCGTACACGGGCACGCCCGTCAACGACACCCACTGCGGAGTAAGCCGTCGTCGCTACTGCAGTAACAAGCTTGTTCAAGCGGCCCGAGTCAGTGCTGGTGTTGGTCTACACCGTCGAGCTGGATGTGTTATTGATCTGCCGCCAGAGCCCAGCTGGGTTTTGGCAGTCGGTAACCGGCAGCCTGGAGAACAATGAACAGCCGCTAGCAGCGGCACAGCGTGAACTGGCTGAAGAAACCGGCATAACTGAACCCGTATTGGATCATGGCATTAGTCGTGTGTTTCCGATTAAACCGGCCTGGCGAAAACGGTATGCCCCCGACGTGAAAGAAAATCTGGAGCATGAATTCAGCGTGCAGTTGCCAGCGCGATGTCAGGTTGAATTAGACCCAACTGAGCACAGTGATTTTTGCTGGCTGCCGATGGCTGAGGCGATCACTCGGGTGTCCTCCCATACCAACCGTGCGGCACTGCGGCAGCTATGGAAAACCGAACGCTGATGCCGCTCCGTTTTCCATTGTCAGGTTCCAGACGCATACCGTCTCCACCGCGCGATGAACTCACGGTTCTGGTACACGGTATCTGGATGCAAGGCGTGTTCATGAAAGTCATGGGTCGCATGCTGGAGCGGCGTGGCTTTCGGACACACTCAGTGAGCTACGATTTTTTGAATCGCACACCGTCTGATAATGCTCAAGCCTTGTTTGATGACATTGGTCGGTTAGGAGCGCGTAGAGTTAATCTGGTGGGTCACAGCCTTGGCGGCATTGTTATACTGCACCTGCTGCATCAGCACCCGGAAATGGATGTCGGTAAGGTTGTGCTAATTGGGTCGCCGGTGCGCGGCAGCTACGTGGCCGGGCGTTTGCACAACACCAAACTGCTCAGGCCTTTACTCGGCCAGAGTGTTGAGAAAGGACTACTCGGGGGCGCACCCGAATATCGCAGTAATCGACCGCTGGGTATTATCTCCGGTACTGGTCGGCTCGGTGTTTCCGCGCTACTGTACCCTGCTGGCGGCAACAGTGACGGCGTTGTAAGGGAGAGCGAGACGATGATTGATAAGGCTACCGACCGAATTTCATTACCGCTGTCGCACTCCACGATGATTTTCTCGCGCCAGTGCACCGATTATGTTGCACGTTTTTTAACCACAGGACGGTTTCGGGCCTAACAGCTATGCTGTAGCCAATGGGCGACAATACCGCCTACTTTCGAAACAACTCATACAGAACAAGAGGTTTAAATGGCCGGACACAGTAAATGGGCCAACATTCAACATCGTAAGAACGCGCAGGACGCCAAGCGCGGCAAGCTGTTTACTAAGCTGATACGTGAGATTAACGTGGCGGCCAAGATGGGTGGCTCGGATCTGAACTCGAATCCACGTTTGCGACTGGCCGTCGACAAGGCGTTGGGCGGCAATATGACCAAGGACACCATTGAACGCGCGATTAAAAAAGGCGCTGGTGAATTGGACGATGTGGCCTACGAAGAGAATCGCTATGAAGGCTACGGCGTCAATGGTGTTGCTATCATGGTCGACACGATGACCGATAACCGTAATCGGACCGTGTCCGAGGTCAAGCATGCGTTTACCAAGTACGGCGGCAATATGGGGGCACAGGGTTCGGTCTCCTACCTGTTCGAAAAACAAGGTGTGCTCAACTACCCAGTGGGCACCAACGAAGACGCCGTCATGGAGGCCGCGCTGGAGGCAGGTGCTGATGACATTGTCACCAGTGATGATGGTTCGCTGGAAGTACTCACCACTGAAGAGGTGTTCGTGGATGTCAAAGAAGCACTGGTCGCTGCCAACTTGAATCCGGAACATTCAGAAGTCACCATGCGCGCGTCCACCGAAGTGGCACTGGATGTGGAGCAAGGACAGAAGCTGTTGAAGCTGATCGATGCGCTGGAGGATCTGGATGATGTGCAGGACGTTTTCACCAACGCCGAGATTCCGGGCGAAGCCTACGAGTGACATAAGCAGCATGCACAGCAGAAACCGTCCCGGTTGCGAGCGGTTCTGTTTTCGATCAGTTTTCTCGCTCATTTTCGTCACTGAGACCCGCTAAGCTCTTTCAATGAACGAAAAAATCAGCTCGAAAGTGTTTAGTCCTCGCTCGGCAGCGTCTAGCCTGCGCGCGCCGCACCATCAAGGACTCATCAGAGTTCTTGGCATTGATCCAGGTTCGGTAATAACAGGCTACGGTCTTATTGAGTCCGATGGGGCGCGTAGTTTTCATCTGACCCATGGTCATATCCGCGTCAAAGGTGAATCATTTGCGGACAAGTTGGGGCATATTCATGCTGAGTTGGGTGAGATTATTACCCAGTGGCAACCTCAGGAAGTGGCAATAGAGCAAGTGTTTATGAGTAATAACGCCATGTCCGCGCTGAAGTTGGGACAAGCCCGAGGTGCCGCCATTACCGCTGCGGTGTCCCGACAATTATCGGTGGCAGAATACGCACCACGGTTGGTGAAGAAGGTCGTGACAGGCTCCGGCTCGGCTGATAAACAGCAGGTACAAACCATGGTCAGAGCGCTGTTACAGATTGTGCAGAATGTGCAGGTTGATGCGGCGGACGGTTTGGCCATTGCCATTTGTCACGCACATTCGCGCAAAACCCCCGGTGGCGCTGCGCTACCTCAGCGAAAACGTACACGCGGCCGAGGGCTGCGACGATGATAGGCCGACTCACTGGATCGTTACTGGAGAAAAATCCACCATCGTTACTGATCGATGTGCAGGGTGTTGGGTATGAAGTGGACGCACCCATGTCAACGTTTTACACGTTACCCACAGTCGGTGAGACGGTTGCGCTGTTTACTCACTTGGTTGTGCGTGAAGATGCACAATTGCTATACGGTTTTTCCACCAGCACCGAACGCGTGTTGTTTCGCGCGCTACTCAAAGTCAATGGTGTTGGTGCCAAGGTCGCGTTGGCCATACTCTCTGGTCTAAGCACCGATGAATTTCTCTCGTGTATTGCCACCAAGGATATCGCTGCATTGATCAGAGTACCTGGTATTGGCAAGAAGACCGCCGAGCGGTTACTGGTTGAGCTTCAAGACAAGGTTGAGTCATTAGGGATAGGCACTGTTCCAGCAGGGTCAACAGCGCCGCGCAACGATGAGCCCGTGCGTTCTCAAGCCGAAGAGGCACTGGCAGCGCTAGGCTATAAACCAGCTGAAGCCGTCAAGCTACTCGACAAGAGTGCCGCGGATGGCCAAAGCGTGGAACAGATGATTCGCGCGGCATTGCGTGCTGCAAGCAGATAGTAAGCTTGCGCGAGTGAGCAAGCCAGATGAGGACATTGATAACGTGAATGAACCTGACCGACTGATTGCTGCGGAGCCGCATCGTGAAGATGCGCAAGAGCGCGCCATGCGCCCGAAAAAACTGACCGACTATCACGGTCAGCGCGCTGTAACCGAACAAATGGACTTGTTTATATCAGCTGCAAAGCGGCGTAGCGAAGCACTTGATCATGTGTTGATTTTCGGCCCCCCCGGACTCGGCAAAACGACACTTGCCAATATCATTGCTAACGAACTGGACGTGCGTATTTTGCATACCTCTGGTCAATTCAAACTTATATAATTCAAAAAGCCATCCAAGCCGGAGAGATTTGTTCGTCTCTTGCCTAGTGAACTCTTGTAAGAAAGCTCGCAGAATTCGTCGAATCATATAATAGGAACAATTTCCTTGGGTAATCAAAGTGTTCGAATTACATAAATTTTACTCCAGTACAAAATTAAATTTCTAATTTCTAAAACATTTCAAAACTTCATAGGGCGTTAACTGAAAAAAGGCGTTTCCTGAACATGACGAATAAACGCC
>CALKXZ010000406.1 GCA_938003775.1 uncultured Granulosicoccus sp.
CTCCCAAAGGCCAAACGCATCACATTATGGGTCAATACCCGCACCAATTGCGGCCTAACGGCATCGCGTTGGAAGATGGCGGGACTGTGCTGCTGGCACACCTTGGCGAAACCCAAGGGGGTATTTTTCGTCTGCACGCGAATGGTGCGGTTGCACCGGCAGTGCGCACCGTCAATGGCATGCCTATGCCGCCCGCTAATTTTGTCGTTAAAGATTGTGCAGGCAGAATTTGGGTCACCATCAGTACTCGTCTGACCCCTCGTGCAGCGGATTACCGCGAAAACGCCAGTACCGGATTCATTGCCGTCGCCGAACCTGGCAGCGACAACGCCACCATCGTTGCCGATGGCTTAGGTTATACCAACGAATGTGTCGTGGATGAGGATAGCGGCGTACTTTGGGTCAACGAGACGTTTGGCCGTCGGCTAACCCGCTTCACACTGACCACTGACCCAGAGATCGCACTCGTTGAACGCACAACTGTGTGTGAATTCGGTTGCGGAACTTACCCAGACGGACTGGCATTAGACGAAGAAGGATTCTTGTGGGTCACTAGTATTGTCAGCAATCGAGTGCTGCGAATCTCGCCTAAGGGTGCAGTCACCGTAGTACTCGAAGACTCCGACCAAGCTCACCTAGCAAGAACCGAAAAGGCGTACAGCACCAATACATTGGGACGCGAACATCTGGACAAGGCATACGGGCGAACCATGAAAAACATATCTAATCTGGCTTTCGGCGGCCCTCTGCGCAATCGATTATATCTGGGGAACCTGCTGGGTGATTCGCTGCCCTATTTTGATGTTGGTTTTACAGGTGTGGCTATGACTCACTGGAACGCAGCACTTGGTGCGTTGGAAAAATTCATCGCATCGTAAACTTGAATACACCAGTACAATTTCAATACCGTACGTATTGGTAACTACGTTACTTTGCATTCACCGTTTATCACCATATATCACTGTTTTATATGAGTTCATCAGATACATTCGACATCGCTATCTTCGACGGTGATGGCATAGGTCCAGAAATTATGGAACCTTGTTGCGAGCTACTGCATCTAGCTTGCACTCGGGTAAACGAGTTTGCTTCTGAGCGCACACTGACACTTAATATGCAGTCGCTGGCTGCTGGTGCCGCTGCGTATCAGCACCATGGGGATGCATTGCCCAGAGCCTCTTTAGAGGCTGCTCGTAAAGCCGATGCTATTCTTTTGTCTGCCATGGGCGATCCCGCTGTACGCTACCCAGATGGCACCGAAATCACGCCACAAATAGACTTACGATTCGAATTAGCACTCTACGCTGGACTCAGGCCTGTACGCAGTATTCCCGGTGTTCCTAGCCCGCTGGCAGACCCACGTGCCACGCATATCGATTTCGTACTGGTACGCGAATCAATTGAAGGTCTGTTTGCTCCCCAAGGGTTATCGAAGATGATCGGAGACGAACAAGCCGAAGAAACAATGATAATAACTCGTGCGATCAGCGAGAAGCTTTTTAACACAACGTTTGCACTGGCTCAACGCCGTCATAATGACCGACGTGCAAAAGGCAATAGTGCACAGGCTCGTATCACTTGTGTTGACAAAGCTAATGTGTTTCCAGCCTTTGCCTTTTTCCGCAAGCTGTTTTATGAGGCATCAACGCGACACAACCAGAACAACAATGCAAGCCTGTCCGCAGCACTTATCGATCATGCCTATGTCGATATTATGTCTCTAAATCTTGTTTGCCATCCGTGGGACTACGACGTAATGGTGACCGAAAACATGTTTGGCGACATTCTGTCCGACCTTGGTGCAGCGTTAATCGGTGGTATGGGCTACGCGCCGTCTGCGGATATTGGTGATAATCATGCTGTGTTCCAACCTTGTCATGGTAGCGCGCCAGATATAGCCGGTCAGGGCCTTGCCAACCCAACGGCTATGTTCTTATCCGGCGCCATGATGCTGGACTGGCTAGCCGACAAACACGATTGCAAAGGTGCTGCACTAGCAGCAGACCTATTAGTGCGAGCGGTGGATACTGCTTTTGCCACCGGCGAACTCAGAACAATTGAACTCGGTGGTCAATCAAAACTGAACGATGTGTTCAATGCGGTTCGTCAGCAGGTTAGTGCATTGAATATTGATGTGAGCTAAATTAGTGGCGGCGACTCTACGCATGTAGATTCGCGATACTGAATCACAGTATTTACTCTACACGCGTAGACTCGCGGTACTAAATCACGGTATTTACTCTACACGCGTAGACTCGCGGTACTGCATCACAGTATTTGCTATTCACATGTAAGCACATGGTAATCATTCATGTTTTAGCCCCACTCGCGTAGAGCATATACTTTCTTATCAAGCGCCAAGATTTAAAGCCGCTATTAGCTCGTATTAGCTGGGGCTTCAGTATGACCATATTCGACAGATTGTTGATTGGCACCTTCTCCGCAATCTGTACAGTCCTGACTGGCGCTGCGATTGCTTTAATACCAGTAATTGTATACAGAGGTCATGGGACACTGGATTTCACTGTCCCTTTATTTCAATTATCTCTCCCAATAGCCGTGCTGATATTTTTTATTGGTTTTTTTGGCAAGATCGGACTAGTGGTAAGACTGTTGGCGTGGCCTTGGAAACTCATTGAATCAGCATTAAATCAGCATTAAATCAGCATTAAAATGCTGACGCGTATTGTGCCATCACAATCAGCTAACTTTGACCACCATCTTTCCAAAGCTTTTGCCCACAAGCACGTCGTTAAGTGCTTTCGGTGCATTTTCAAGACCCTGAACGATCTGCTCTTTGTAATTGATTTTGCCATCGGCCAGCCAGGCTGTCATGTCTTTTACAAATGCCTGATAGGTTTCTTTGCCGAAGCTGTCGAAGATGATAAAGCCCTGCACCTTGACCTTCATGCGCAAGATGGTGCCCATGATGGCGGACCCATAATCCGGCCCGTCGGGCAAGCCGGCAAGGTTGTACCAAGAGACCACGCCGCACACAGGCACACGCGCAAATTCATTCAGTAGCGGTAACACGTTGTACAACACGTTGCCACCCACGTTTTCAAAGTAGACATCGATACCATTCGGGCAAGCTTCTTTAAACTGCTGGGAAAAATCAGCGGACCTATGATCAATACACGCATCAAACCCCAGGTTATCTACCACGTGACTGCATTTTTCAGTACCGCCTGCAACTCCCACCACCCGGCAACCCTTAAGTTTTGCTATTTGACCAACTGTTGCACCAACAGGACCCGATGCCGCAGCTACCACGACCGTCTCCCCCGGTTGTGGTTCACCAATTTTTAGTAGCCCGGCATAAGCGGTATACCCTGGCATACCCAGAATACCGAGAGACCAGGACGGATGAACTGGGGTTTTTCCCAGATTGATGAGTCCTTTTCCATCAGAGATGGCGTAATCTTGCCAGCCACTTCCCGCCAACACATAGTCACCGGATTCGAAGCCTGCAATGTTCGACGACATAACTTCGGCCACTACCTGCCCTGTCATCACCTCGCCAATTTCAACAGGCTCTGCATAGGATTTGGCATCGTTCATACGACCGCGCATATAAGGATCGATAGACAAATACCGGGTGCGTAACAGCATGTCGCCCGTTTTAATCTGGGGAACAGCCACGGTCTCTAATCGCAAGGTGTTTTCATCGGGCACGCCTATAGGTCTTTGTGCCAGAACTATTCGGCGGTTGGTATCAACAGTTTGCGACACGATTTTCCCCACAAGAGTTTTCCACACAAGGGTTTTCCACACGGGGGTTTTCCCCGCAAAAAGACACAGTCAACCCGTAATTTCCCTGACAGCCTGGCACGCCATAACAACCACCAGATGAGCCCGGTAGTCGGCTGTTGCGTGCAGGTCTTCGTTCATATCATCGGTGGGCAAGGTTAACGACTCAATGGATTTAGCATCAAACTCACTAGACAGTGCAGCTTCCGCCTCTTGCCAACGAAAAACTGAACCTTGTGCACCTGTGACTGCCACGCGACAGCCAGCGTCTGATTCAGCGACGAATACACCCACTACGGCATAGCGCGATGCCGGGTTCGCAAACTTCGCGTAGGCCGCTCGACGGGGTTTGGGGAAACTCACGGCGGTAATTATTTCGTCACTCTCCAGTACCGTTTCAAACAGATCCACAAAAAAATCTTCAGCCGCAATAGTCTGCTTAGTGGTAATCACTGTTGCATCCAATGCGACTAACGCGGCTGGATAATCCGCCGCCGGGTCGGCATTGGCAATTGATCCTCCCAAGGTGCCGCGATTACGTACCTGCGGGTCTCCGATACTATTCGCCAGCGCGGCGAGCGCTGGGATATGCACCTGCACCAGTGGTGAGCCTGCGACTCCAGCGTGAGTCGTCAGCGCAGCAATACGAATAGCATCGCCATCAACCGAGATACTGCTAAAATTCTCAATACCACTCAAATCAAGCAATTGAGTCGGTTGGGCGAGACGTTGTTTCAGTGCGGGCAGCAACGTCATACCACCTGCTAGCAGGACTGCTTCCTCATCTTGCTGCATGTGATGCACAGCATCATCAATGCTTTGCACTTTTGTGTACTGGAAGTCATACATCGGCGCGATCTCGTAAGCTATTGAGTTTTTGCCACATAGATAAGGGGGTAACTGGCATATCGATCTGTCCATGGCCAAATTCACGCAGCAAGGCATCTGATACTGCATTCATAACCGCAGGGCAAGAACCAATAGTGCCAGCTTCGCCAGCCCCTTTGATACCCAGCTCATTGGTTATAGACGGCACGTTTCGAGTTTCAAAATGAAAATGGGGTATATCGTCTGCGCGTGGCAGTGCATAGTCCATTAAGGTCGCGCTAAGTAGCTGAGCATCGTCATTGTAGACAACATGCTCCATGAGACACTGACCAATACCCTGAACAACACCACCGTGTATTTGCCCCTGCAACAGCATTGGGTTAACAGTTACGCCAAAATCATCCACAATGGTGTAGCTCACCACGCGTGTCACACCTGTGGCTAATTCAATGTCTACTTCGCAAATATGCGTACCGTTTGGGTAGGTTGCTTCGGCTTGTTGAAATTCTCCTTGGGTGTTCAGCTCCGCAGGTGTCCCAAGTGCTGCAATTTCTGCCAATGACAGGAATTCATTACCACCGCGTACCTTGGCGCTGCCCTCTTCCAGCACAATGTTATCGGGGTCGGTCTGTAGCTCACGCCCAGCGATGGTTCGTATGTTGTTTGCCAGCGTGCGCCCTGCTCGTAGGCTGGAAGCACCACCGAGTGGTAAGGAACGAGACCCACCGGTGCCACCGCCCGTGGGCAGCGTCGCAGTATCACCTTGTTGGACGTGGACATCCTCATAGTCCATACCCAGCTCGGCGGCTGCTATTTGCGCATAAGCGGTTTCATGACCCTGGCCATTGCTCTGAGTGCCGATTTTTAGTACACAACTGCCATCAGCTTGCAATTGCATAAAGGCGGGTTCTGATCCAGAGAACGCACACGCTTCAATATAGGTCGACATACCAATACCGCGCAGGCATCCGGTTCGTTTAGCGGCTGACAGTCGCTGACTGAATCCGGACCAGTCAGCGCGTTCCATACACAGACTCATGTGTTGTTCGAACTCCCCGACATCGTAGGTCCGGCCCGCAGGTGTTGTATACGGGAACTGCTCTGGCTGAATAAAGTTACGTCGGCGAATTTCATCAACCGAACAACCGTGCTGAAGCGCACACTGATCAACCAGACGCTCAATGACGTAGGCGGCCTCTGGCCTGCCAGCTCCACGATAAGCATCGACCGGCGTCGTGTTGGTAAACACACCGCGGGTGGTTACTGCCATGGTTGGAATATCGTAAGCACCGGTTGTCATCGATACACCCAGGTACGGTATGAACGGCCCAAAGGCGTGTAAATAAGCACCCATAGCCGCGATCAGATCCACTTCAATGGCGAGAAACTTTCCGTCTTTGTCCATGGCCATACGTGCTGTTGTAACGTTATCTCGACCATGCGCGTCCTGCAAAAAATGCTCGCTTCTATCGGATGTCCAGCGCACTGTGCGACCCAGCAATCTAGCCGCTGCCATACACAGTGGGTATTCTCGATAGCAGAACACTTTGGTTCCAAAACCACCACCAACGTCCTCAGTGATAACACGAATTTTGTCAGCCGCTATGTTGGTGACTTTTGCCAATGTATCGCGAAGGCCATGTACGCCCTGACTCGCCAGGTGTACGGTGAACGCGTCATCGTCAGGCTGCCATTGCACGACACAGGCACGCGGCTCCATGTAGTTACAGATCAGGCGGTTATTGACCAGTTTGATCTCGGCTACCTTGGCTGCCTGTGCAAACGCTGCGTCAGTGGCGGCTTTATCTCCTTCGAAATGTGTGTAGGCAAGGTTGCTAGTGGCTCCTTCAAACACCGGTGCAACACCATCGTCCAATGCCTGGGCAGTATCAGCTACGGCCGCCAGAGGCTCGAAATCCAGTTCGATCAATTCAGAGGCATCTCTTGCTTGATAAATTGACTCGGCTACGACAAAGGCAATGGCATCACCCACATGATGCACACTGTCTCGACACAGTATGGGAATATCGCGAGGTGCTGGCATACTACCGTCTGGCTGCTTCATAAGCGTGCTACAGGTCAGATCATTCATACTGTCTAGATCGTCCGCACACAGCACTGCACGCACACCAGGCGCATCTTTGGCTGCGGTCAGATCAGTGATCTTGAAACGCGCATGTGCGTACGGCGAACGCAGTACGAATCCGTGCAGAGCATTGTCTGGCGCATTGTCATCTGTGTAGCGTCCCTGGCCGGTAAGCAATCGGAAATCTTCGGTACGAGTGAGTGCTGCACCGAGTCCGAATCGAGTATGAGGTGATACTTGCGCCACTGGAGTCTGGTCCCTGGTTGGATGGCTGTACTGAACGCAGCTGCATTGAGCGCTGCGTAATGATGGACTACCGAGACTGCATCATACGGGCACCGGCTTGTATGGAGCTGACAATATTCTGGTAGCCAGTGCAGCGGCAAATATTGCCCTCCAGCCAATCACGTATCTCAGCATCAGTAGGGTCGGGGTTATTCTGCACAAGATCAATGGCGCTCATGATCATTCCGGGGGTGCAAAATCCACATTGCAACCCATGGTTGTCTTTAAAAGCCTGTTGCATGGGGTGTAGTGCCTGACTATCTGCAAGCCCCTCTATGGTCAGTACCTTGGCGTTATTACATTGCGCTGCCAGTACAGAGCATGATTTAACCGATGCGCCATTGACGTGCACAACACAAGCCCCGCATTGACTGGTATCGCAACCAACATGGGTACCAGTCAGTCCTAATTGTTCGCGCAACAGCTGCACCAGCAAGGTGCGATCTTCAACGTCAGCTGTTACGGCTTTTCCATTGACTGTCATGGATACGGATTGCGTCATAGTATTAAATCACTGGTAGTCATTTTTAGTCCAGCGGCACGCCAGCTCTGGCTGCAAAGTAAACCGCCTCAGTACGATTACGCGCACCCAAGGTTCGGAATATTGCTGACAAGTGCGCCTTGACTGTGTTCTCGGAGATGTTCATGTTAGTCGATATTGTCTTGTTCGGTTTGCCTTGCAATAGATAAGCAAGCACCTCGCGTTGCCGATCCGACAACGAGGCCAGCAATGCCACGTCACTCGTGTGAGCCTCTTTTTGGGTATAGCGAGTGGCTGACAAAATGTCATTAGGCAGATAAACGCCACCGGCAACAATTAACCGAATCGCATTGAGTAATTCATCATGCGTAGCCGATTTAGTCACGAAACCCATCGCACCACCGTCAATACACCGGTGAATAACGGCAGGGTCCTGCTCCCCAGAGAGAATGACGATGCAGGCATCGGGCACCTGTTTTCGCAATGTCAGCAGCGAGTCCACACCCACAGCGTCTTCAAGTTTTAGATCCAACAACACAAGATCAATATCATCGTGCTGGCGTAAGTACTGCTGTGCGCTGCCCAAATCTTCGGATTCGACGACCTCTGGCGGGGGCAGCAAGCTCTGTAACAGGTGCACCATACCGCTTCTAAACAATGTATGGTCATCGACAATTAAAATCTTCACGGCAGGTCGCTCATGGGAGACAGCGTTACCATTAACGCATGTCTGCAATTACCCCTGCATCCCTTTGCGTAGCATTGTTCTTGCCTTGCCTTGCCGACTACACGCACCGTGCTTAGCAGGTGCTTGAACCCATGAAAATGGCATTGAATAGTGGCGCGAACTCTCTGTGCAGTCACTCTCACAGCCTCGAATTAGCCTCGATTTAACCTCAGATCACCCCTGATTTGGCAACATTGGCCCGATAGTCAGACACAACCTGTTACAGATCCCTCGGACGCCGCTGCCGGCTCCTTTCGCTCAGTCTCTAACGATCGCATCGGTGTGTCAAACCTACCCGGACGGTGACCCGTGGGTGCCAGTTGCTACAATGGTGCACCATAGGCTCTCTGGCAACGTTGTTTCGTGTCCAAATTACCCCCACTCACCCGACGGTTACAGCGCCTGAGCGCCCGGGCTGTTGTTGATTTCAATCTGATCGAGGCTGGTGACCGCGTCATGGTCTGTCTGTCCGGTGGCAAAGATAGCTACACCCTGCTCGACATGCTGTTGCACCTGCAACGAGTTGCACCCATCGATTTTTCACTGGTGGCAGTCAATCTCGATCAGAAGCAGCCTGAGTTTCCCGAGACAGTACTGCCCGAATACCTGACAAAACGGGGTGTGGAGTTTCGCATCGTCGAAGAAGACACCTACAGTATCGTCAAACAGAAAATACCCGATGGACGCACCACTTGCGGGCTCTGCTCGCGCTTAAGAAGAGGCATTTTGTACCGCGTGGCTGACGAATTACAGGCCACTAAGATTGCATTGGGCCATCACGCTGACGATATGCTGGAAACTATGCTGCTTAATCTATTTCATGGTGGGTCCATTAAGACAATGCCGCCAAAACTTCATGCCGATAATGGTCGGAATGTTGTAATTCGCCCTCTGGCTTATTGCCGAGAACGCGATATTCAAGCGCATAGCCTTGCCCAATCGTATCCAATCATCCCTTGCAATCTGTGCGGGTCACAGCCCAACCTGCAGCGTCAGTCGATGAAACAATTACTGGCTGAATGGGAGTCGGAAAACCCGTCAAGAATTACTTCAATGTTAACGGCAATGGGCAATATCAAACCTTCACACCTGTTGGATCGCAAGCTATACGATTTTGATGCGAACGCACGTATTGCTCACAAGGAACAACCCACCGATGACGCCCATCGGCCGAATAAGCCTTCTGATAAAACCGAGGATGAGCTGTTTTCGGGTATCAACAGGCGGTCAGCTAAAGCCCTTGAGCAGGCAGTCAATGTTTACCCGAGCTTGTCTACCAAGGGATCACCTCTCCATCGTATGCAATGAATTGTCCGCTGGCGCGATCATGCAACTGTTCGATCTGTTCGATTAACAACGAGGCAGTTTTGTCCGATGAGAATAACTGAGCTTTTGGAACATGTTGTTGGAATGGTTTTGATAAACGCGAGTCCGTAGTGCCTGGGTGAAGTGCTGCAACTCTGATTTTAGGAGACAGACGAAACCACTCAATAGCCAGGCATTTTAGGCTCATATTCAACGCAGCCTTTGACGCTCGATAACTGTACCAACCACCCAAGTGGTTGTCTTCAATACTGCCTACACGTGCTGATATTGTGGCAAATACCGGCTGCTGTGATGCTTTTAGCGCGTTGCGCGCGTATTTACCCAGCAGTAGCGTTGGCAAGCAATTGACAGACATACTGCGCTGAAAATGTTCCGGGTCGAACACCCTGATACTCTTTTCCGGGCCGTGCGACGAATTGTGCAACATGCCAACGCAGTTGATTAACCAGTCAACGGTACCCAGCGACTCGACCCAAGCACAAACTGCGCGCTCATCTGTCGCATTAACACGGGACCAGACGATTCTTACACCGGCACTGGCTTCGCCATCGCTTGCACCCTGGGCTGCAGTGGCTTGGGACGATTCATGATAGGTTGCATGAATGACGCTGATATCGGGGCGCTGCGCCAGAAGCTTGCATAAGGCTGTGCCGATTCCACCGCTAGCGCCCAGTATTGCAACGGCTGTCATGTCAGTTGTTTATTTAGCTTACTTTAGCGCATCGAAAGCTTTGGTAAAACCGCTGAGTGAGATGCTGGCACTGACCTCTCCTTGGTTCGCAGCGATGACTGAGACGACCGCGTTGTTACCACGCTTGAACCGCGCTATTAAGTCACCGTCTATTGGCTCTCGTACCAGGCAGCCCTGTTCTGTACAAACCTGAAATTGTGCGGACTCCTCTCTGCCACCGTCTATTTTGACACTCAAGCCTTCTGGTAACACCACGCCCAGCGGTGTGATGACATCAAGTACCGCAATTGCCGTGCGCTCTCCCACTTCCAAGGGTTCTTCCAATTTACGCACAACCATTTCCAGAATTGGCGTGCCTCCCGCATCGTTGCCTATTTGCGCCATGGCACAGTTGTTACCATCTGCAGCGCAAGCAACTTCCCAGGCGCCGTAGCTCTCTCGAGCACCGGAGGGATCTGGGTTGCCTCCATCGGGCACCGGCGCTGCCTCAGCATCTGGCTGGGCGGGTTTATCAGCAGGTGCTGCACCCAAATCCAGTGTGCTTTCAGTTTTTTCAGGCGGTTGACCCAACTTCAAACCACCGTCGGATTGCGCCTGTGCGCCACCCGCCACAATGTTCATTAGTATGACCACCGCCATCAGTACGGGACCTGGGAGCATGGTGGCTTTGGGCACAAATCGGTTAATGTACGGTCGGGAAATCACGAAACTTCCTGTAATGTTGGTTGGTAATAATGCACAGTGGCTGTAGTGTAGGTACCGCAGTGCCATGCTGCAATAGCAGTATTCATGACAAGCTGGATTAGTCAAGATGGGCGACACAAAGACGACGGGCTAATGGGACAGACAATCGGGACTCTGGACGGCCTAAACACGAGCTGGCATCGTTACATTCAATAGCAAAGACCCAAACACAGGCCATTGAAGTAGAGCAAACTGCAGGCCATTAGGTTCATAACGGAGCAGCACAACGTGACAACGACACTCATAGAATCAGACACCTGGCGGCTCTGGATTGAGCCCGAAACCGGTGTGCAATGGATGGCAGCTGAAGTGCTTAACAAGGGCACATGGCATGCCGTGGTTCCGGAATGCAGAGTCGACATAACCACGCATTCAACAGCCGCTGGTCAGGCAGCGCATGCTCCTCTGGCTGCTGCGAATTTTCATATGTTGCCCTACAGTAACCGAATTCGAGATGGTCAATTTGCATTTGCTGGGCAAACCATTCAGCTGAAAAACGCCCACAACCACGCTATCCACGGTGCGTTACGAAAATTACCGTGGCAGATCGTTTCACACACGACCCACTCATTAACCTGTGAGATAAGTACTTCTGCGCACCCCCACATAAATTGGCCCTGGCCTATCGATGCTCGTATTGACCAACAAGTCGACGGCAATGTATTACACAGTCAGCTAACGCTGACTAACAAGGGGCAAACGGACATGCCAGCTGGGTGCGGCTGGCATCCGTATTTCAATCGTGTTGTGAATGGGTCGGAAGCAACGCTGACATTGCCGGTCAAAGCCGTCTATCCAGACGCTAACGGAGATTGCCTGCCCGATGGTGCTGCCATACCCCTGCCCGAATCATTGGACTTCACAACCCCACGTAAACTCGATGCAGATCAAAGAATCGATTGCTGTCTGGCCGGACTACACGGCGAATGCGACATCCACTGGCAAGACGGCGGTATTCGGCTGATCATGTCTGCCAGCGACAATTGCACACACCTGGTTTTGTTTAATCCCGATATGCCTCATTTCGCTGTAGAGCCTGTGACGAATGCTAACGATGCATTTAACCTGGCCAGTCAAGGCATTGATGCGGGCATGGTTATATTGCCACCTGGGCAATCCTTAGTAGCCAATATGACGCTGAAGGCGATGCTCAGCTAGCGGGATGTGTTGCCGCTCATGCTTAGGGTTCTACGCGCGTGGTACCCAGCGTGACACCCAAAGGACCACGTGGCAATTCTGCGCTCAAGTCCTGTCCACCACGGTTGAATACAATCTGTACGAACTCGCCGCGCGTGCCTGAGCGCGTCGCCTGTTGTATTTCTGTGGCGCCGTAAATGTATTCACTCGCGTAACTTTCCACAACATCACCCACTTGCAAACCGGCCAATTCTGCAGCCGATCCGCTAATGACCGAACTGATCGTGACTCGATTAGGACGGCCTGATTCGAAGAGGTATCGATCATAAGCAGCATCACCCAACTCGCTGCGAAGATCCACGCGATCCTCTTCCAATTGTTGTAACCGCTCAGTGAGTTGATCTGAGTCTGACCAACCTTCTCTCGCCGCCTGATCGAATAACTCCAACCGCGCTAGCTGGTATTGATCACGTCGTCCCTGTAAATCTCGTGCACTTTGTTCATCCAAACCGGCCGCTTGCAAATTTTGCAACTGCTGCTCGGCGCTGGCCGGTCGCCCAAACCCACCGAATCCTCCAGACTCCCCGTTCAATTCGATACCAGCCAGAGCGTCTATCGGCGTGGCCTCCGCTAGCTCTGAAGACAATAGCTGCTGATCATTAAATTCAGCAAGGTCGCTGAGCTCGGCATCC
>CALKXZ010000407.1 GCA_938003775.1 uncultured Granulosicoccus sp.
GGTCATGCTGTTTGGGAGGCCAGCCTGTGCAATGTGTTCAGTCGAGGAGATGTGGCGCTGGGTTTGAACACTGGACGGTTTGGTGCGGGGTGGATAGAAATGGCCAGGGCACTTGGAATTGATGTTCAAACGTTGGACTTCGGACATCAACACGGGATTGATCCAGATCGATTGGAGCAAGTACTACGTGCCGATAAATCCCAATCAATAAAGGCTGTTTTAACTGTGCAGACCGACACAGCCACATCGGTTCGCAACGATATCCTACAAGTGCGAGAGGCTATCGATGCAGCGCGGCACCCAGCTCTGTTAATGGTAGATAGTATTGCCTCCTTTTGTTGTGAGCCGTTGGATATGGATGCGCTCGGTGTGGACGTTATGGTAACCGCGTGTCAGAAAGGTTTAATGACACCACCTGGAGTGGCGTTCATGTTCATGAGGGAACGCTTTTGGGCCGCTCACGCGCATGCAAATCTGAAGACACCTTACTGGGATTGTTATCCGCGCGTACACCCAACGCTGTTCCCGGAACACTTCTGTGGTACCGCGCCGACGCATCATTTATTCGGGTTACGTGAAGCCATAGACATGCTCAACGATGAAGGCATTGAAAATACCTGGACACGGCATCGCGCCATGGCAGAAACTGTCTGGGCTGCAGTAGATGCGTGGCGCGACGGTGGCAATATTGGTTTTAACGTGCCGGAAAGGCATGTGCGCTCCTGGGCTGTGACTACCGTTAACACGGTTAACGAGCAAGCCCAGGCTATTCGTCAATGGTGTGAAGCCTACGGTGGCATGACCATCGGCCTGGGGCTAAGCTCGATGCCTGATGAGGTTGTGTCAACTAACTTATTTCGTATCGGACATATGGGGCATCTGAGCCCACCAATGCTATTGGGTACTTTGGCCACCATTGAATCAGCGCTTCAAGCGCTGGATATAGATCATGGTACAGGCGCACTGGAAGCAGCGGCAGGCGTGGTCGCATCGTACAAGTAAGCCAATAGGGCTCACCGGCCGATCATCATGTTTTTGTACATACTCAACACCGTGGCACCGGTTTTTTTGCTGGTTCTCGTTGGTTTTGTGTCGGTCAAAGGTGGGCTGCTCGATGGCCCCATGATTGACGGCCTGATGAAATTTGCCGTGCAGATTGCCATTCCGTGCCTATTGTTTAATGCCACTGCCACAATAGATCTAAGCTCAGCTTATGATTGGCGACTGATGCTCTCATTTTATACAGGTGCATTGAGTTGTTTTGCGTTGGCCACCTTTGTCGCGTGGCGGGTATTCAAGCGGCGACCCGGTGAGGCAGTTGCTGTCGGATTCGCAGCTTTGTTTTCTAATCTTGTGTTGCTGGGCTTACCAATCGTCGAACGAGGCTTGGATGAGAGTGCGCTGCCATTGGCCTTTGCACTGGTATCCACTCATGCACCGGTGTGCTATCTGGTGGGAATTACTACCATGGAAATTTTTCGTGCAGACGGACGCTCGTTTCTGGCCACTGCGCGTGTGGTCGTACAGACCATGTTCAGAAACAGTCTGATGATTGGTATTGGCTTAGGTTTTCTGGTTAACATCACAATGTTGGGTTTGCCCTCGTTCGTACAGGCAACACTGGATATGCTGACTAAGGCGTCTCTGCCTATCGCACTAGTTGCTCTGGGTGGTGTGTTGACTCGCTATACCTTGTCGGAAGAAATAAATGAGGCGAGTACCGTTGCTTCTATATCTTTGTTGCTGCATCCACTCATTGTATTGCTGGCGTGCATGCTGTTGGGTGTTGCTGACACCGGTCGCAATGTTATGGTGCTGATGGCATCCATGTCCCCCGGGGTGAATGCTTATCTGTTTGCTGCGATGTACCAGCGTGGTCAGGGAACAGCGGCTAGCACTGTTCTGCTCAGCACAGTGTTGGCAATATTCAGCGTTAGTACATGGTTGTGGTTGTTGAAAAGCGTTCTGTAGCAAGTGTGAGATGGAACAGATGGCAGTGCGGGTTAGTTTGTCATTCTATGCCGTTGTCTATTCTTTATACGTAGAACTACTTAGTTAAGAATTATACCCAGTGCTCAATGGGGTTTTTTACGTCAAACCAGCCCATAAAACGCTGTAGTTCGCGTCTCTTCGACCGATAAGGTCCACAACTGCACGGAATGAATACGCCCCGTGCCCTGTCATCAAGCATGGCAGGAATATCTGCTGACCCTATGTCGAGACGCCCTTATGGCCAAATTGTCCTTGTTGCCCCCACGACGAGTAGTTATTAATCGTGACAATCCAACACTGTCCGTGGGCGGAATGGTGCGTAATATTTTGCAGGGTCGGACGACAGAGACACTCATCGCATTGTCATTATGCACTGCATCAACAAACGTCTTGGCACAGCAATCCATCACTGGCATCGTTACAGATTTTGGTGGATTCTATCAGTCATATGCTGGCGCCGTGTCCGCAACTAAGCCCGATTCTGCACACGATCTACTCGGATTTCAACAAGCGGGTACAATATACAGTACTGGCGTTAATGATCAGCTGTTAACAAACAACAGTATCAGCTTTACACCCGCTACGTTTAAGGCGCTAGTGCCTGTTTCGTTTATCGCAAGCAATATAGGACAGGGTGCGCTTGATGATGGAGGGACCACAGCGAATGGGCCCGTTTACCCAATAACCGGGAATGACATAACCGCTTATATGACAGACGGGGTCAATGGGCTGGGTTTGTCAACATTCGGTAACAACATTGGGGCGGTCGTAAATTTTAATTTAAGCAATATTAAGATCGCAGCCCTGGCAGATCCTGAGCCAGAATTTATGTATTTTAACAGTGCGGTTCCCTCGACTTCTGCTGTCGAATTTAAAATATTCGACGCGGCGGATGTACAGCTTGGAATCACGGCCAGCAGCATTGAAGATTCGCACCCTACCGTTGCCGATACTATTATGGATCGGTATAGGACAAATGCACCCTTTACAGCAAACACAACGAACAAAGGCACCTCAGTGCAAGGATTCACTCTTGCGCTATCTGATTTTGGTCTTACAGCATCAGATCTTGGTGCAGCCACTCGTCTGGAAGTGACTCTACCGTCTGCTGCAGATCCGCCTTTTATAGCCTACAACGCGGGTTCGCTGCTGGCGTGCACTAT
>CALKXZ010000408.1 GCA_938003775.1 uncultured Granulosicoccus sp.
GTCTCAAAGGCTGCCAGATTATCCGGCATGCATCCCTCCAAGTTCCCCAACCCGGCGCGGCGACATTTCTCCGAATTGGGCATTTGCCGCGATAATAGCAGCTGCATTTTTTCGGCGCTCATATTCGGCCGTGCCATAATACGCTGCTTTTGTATCTCACGTATTCTGCCATTGTGCTCCTCTACGATCTTTTTGACGATAGCCAGGCCCAATCCAGTGCCTTTGGGCTTGGACGAGACGTAGGGTTCAAACAATCGGTCCATGATCTCAATGGGGAATCCCGGGCCATCGTCAGTAGCCACAATTTCCAGCACATTCTGCAACGGTAGTTTTCTAAAACTTGTGGCTATTTGCACGGATCGAACCGCCTGGGCGTGCTGCGCTTCCAGCGCATTTTTGATCAGGTTATGCGTGAGCTGGCGCATGCGTGGTAAGTCCAGTGGAATGGGCGGAGCTGTACTGTCCAATTGCAGGTTTATTGTCACCTGCTCATCATGATTGCTGTACAAATCTGCCACCTCTTCCAACAGCGTGTTAATGCGCGTTGGAACCAAGGTTAAATTAGGGGTGGACGCGTATTCGGCAAACGCATTGACCATGGATTTCAGTGCATCGACCTGATTTTCAATGGTATGCGTTAGACGATCCAACAGCTTTAAATCATCACCTTCGAGCGTGTTGTTAAACTTATGCCGCAAACGCTCGGCAGAGAGTTGTATAGGTGTTAGTGGATTCTTAATTTCATGGGCTAAGCGTCTGGCGACCTCGCTCCAGGCCGCATCACGCTGTGCACTGATAATTGTTGTCATGTCATCAATAACAATCACTCTACCGGTCAGCTCTCCGGCTGCATCGAGCAGAACCGTACCGCGGCAGAAAAGGAATCGACGTCCACCTTGATCAAACACTTCAATCTCTGCTGACCATTCCTGATTACCGGACACTGATAACGGCTTACTCACCTGTTCACTGAACTGAGCCACCACCGAATTATCCTGCGAGTCGTGGGCCAATGACTGGCCACGCATTTGGATCAATGCGCTGCCTAGTATCGTCACTGCCGCAGGATTACTGGTACGCACCCGATTCTCGGCATCCAATGTAATAACACCCGAGGATATCTGCCCCAGCACCGCTTGGAGTCGTGCGCGCTGACGTTCTACCTGTCGCTGACTTTGTTCAGCGTTCTGACGGCTTTGTTCCAATTGCAGAGTCATGTAATTAAACGATTGCACGAGAAATCCAAGCTCATCGTTTTGGCTGCGTTTATAAATACGTGTTCCGTAGTTACCATCGGCCACCGCACGCGTACCCTCAACCAGGTCGTGTATGGGCATCATCATACGACGTGCCGCATACAGCGCAAACCAGACAGCCATCATCACTGACAACAGCAGCGCTAATGACAGCGTGAGCATAGAGCTGAGCATTAGCGGGCGGCGCAAAAACACTAATTGACGGTATTGCTGATAACTTGACTGAACGCTCTCGGCCAATTGCGACGAGCTTTCATCAATTGGGTACAGCGCCTGCAGAACAGAATTACCCATGGTCGCATCCTCGGAGAATACCGGTGTCACCACCCGGATAAACAGATCCTCCCCACCGATTGGATCAACACCCACGTAGGACAAACCTTGCTGCGCCCTAGTGAGCAGATCAATCTCGGGGCGGTTGGGCTGAACAGACATACTGTCCGGTAGACCCGTCGAGGCAACGATACGATTATCCGGACCTATCAGTGTCATCTCACTGGCCTCGGTTTCAGAGGTCAACGTATTGAGCGCCACAACGGCGACCGATTCGCTGACGCCAACCAGTTGCTGAGCAACATTGAGCGTGTCCCGTTGCAGTGTGCGCATCTGTAAACCAAGCGACTCGCGGCTTAGCTCCAGCGCATCATCTAAAGCCTGTTCAATCTCCAGATCAAAATAACTATTGATATTGGCGCGCAGGAAGCGGATAGAAAAACCATAGACGAGCGTTACCGGCACCAACGCAAGCAGCACAGACACGATCACCAACTTAACGGTCAGTCGCGAACCTGCAATGCGCTCTCTGAACTCACGCATCAGCCGCCAGCCATTCATCAGTATCAGCACACCGATAAAACTCAGCGCCAGCCCATTACCAATTAGCAGCCAGTGGTAGTACTGTCCGAAGCGATCCAATTGCAGCGCAATGGTGCCTAGCACATACAACGATGCAATCAGAATGACAAACAACAACGCCATCAGCACAGCACTGGTCAGCGTTCGGCGGCGTAATCGATTCAGTTTACCGGCCACAGATACTCCTCACTGGACAAACGCCAACTGGATATGATCAGTGGTTGCAACGGCAGCGGCAACGAGGTCGTGTCAAGTTTAAACGTTAGAGAGGCAGTCATAGATGTACCCTCTGGCGCTGGTATCGGCAACTTATCGACGTTACCCAAACCACTGAGTGCTGCAGACAACGAACGGTAGTTGCGACTAACATCGGTATCCTGTGCATGCACCCGATAGTGGCGCGTCAATTCATAATAGGTCAAAACATAACGTTGTTGATAACGAGCCAGGGATTGGTCAAACCAGAACGCTCTGGGTTGTATGAATTTAAGTGACAGTATGAATGCCAGCGGAACACCGCTGTCAAGGCCCGCTTTGATCGTGTCTGGCAAATTGATATCAGCCTGGGCATCCAGATAAAGCCCCTCATTGACCGCTTGCAATGACACATCCGACAACACAATGCTGCCACCAACAACCCCCTGACCAAAAATCCCCTTGGCCGACAGAATGATCAGCAACAGAAACACCAATAGTAACAACGCGGGCACCCATAACACGGACATCGCCACAGGTCGTTTTGTGATTCCCCACTTCATGAGGCTTGCTTGATCAATGGCGCGTAGAAGAATCCGTCCATGCCATTTTCACCGGGAAATATTTGTTGCGTTTCCGCTACCAATGACGCTGTTGGCGTACGCTTAATAAACGCGTTGATCTGCTGTTCATTTTCGCTCTTGAGGATAGAGCAGGTGGCATATAGCAGCAGACCATCTGGTGCCAGCGTGGTCCACAAGGTATCTAAAAGCTGTGCTTGAACTTGCACCAGCGTGTCGATATCACTGTCTCGGCGTAGCAGCTTGATATCTGGATGGCGGCGAATAACACCCGTTCCCGAACACGGGGCATCCAACAGGATTGCCTCAAAGGGCGTGTTATCCCACCAATCACTCAGTGTAGCGGCATCCACCGCTTGTAAGTATGCCTCAGGCAATAAGCCTAGTCTGGTTAGAGTCTCCGACACACGTTGCAGACGTATGGCATCCTGATCCAATGCCACTACAGATGAGAAGTGTTGTGATTCCATAGCATGGGCAGTTTTACCACCCGGGGCCGAACAGGCATCAAGCAGTCGTCCCCCTTGCTCGGTGTGTTGCACCAATAGACTGGCGGCTAATTGTGCAGCGGCATCCTGAACACTGACATGCCCTTGGTTGAAGCCGGGTAACTGCGACACCGCAGCGGGGCTTGTTAACTGCAACGCATCCGGTGCACCGGCAATTTGTATGGCATCCTGATTCTGCGCACGCAGTCGCTCCAGATACTGTTCTACCGATACCTGCCGACGATTAACTCGCAACGTCATCGGCGCTTGCGTGTTGTTAGCCTGACAGATGGCCTGCCAGTTGTCTGGCCAGTCCACCTGGATACGTGACAACAGCCACTCAGGGTGATTCCAGGCGGCAGGTTGTGACAGCCGTGACTGCAGTTCATCCCGTTGTCGCTGGTAATTTCTCAAAACGGCATTAACCAGGCCTCGAGCCCAGGGTTTTTTAAGTCGCTTTGTCACCTTCACAGTTTCATCAACAGCGGCATGAGGTTGCACAGCCGTATGACGAAGCTGAAAGAGACCCAACTGCATCAACAGATACACATCCAGGTCCTTACGCTTCAGCGGCTTATCCAGCAACTGATCAACCAACCCAGCCAATTCCCCGGCAAAACGGCAAAAACCATAGATCCAGGCTTGCAATTGTGCCTGCTCTGAATCGGTCACGCGAGCTTGCGCTTCTGGTAAAAGTCGAGTCAGCGAGCCGCCGTTAGTGTGTAGCGTGTGCATCAGCTGCACACAGACCAGCCTGAGATCGCTACTGGCAGCCATGCTATCCGAAGCGTTCGCCAATGAGCGCCCTGCTCTGGGAAAACGCACCGGCATCTTGGGACTTCTTTCCTGGCCATTGCAGCGTTAACAAGTCAATCGCTTCATGAGCCACACCCGTACTGACTCGAAGGTAAGAGCCAGTTTGCTCAATAATTGTTCCCGGGGAGTGTTCATCAACCGCACGTTCCACACGTTGGCTGCGCCACAACCTAACGCGCTCACCACACAGCTGTGCTTCGGCCACGGGCCAGGGATTAAATGCCCTGATACGTCGGTGCAACTGCTCGGCGCCGTTTGAAAAATCGAGTTTAGCTTCTGATTTACTGAGCTTTTCAGCGTAGGTGACACCCTGGGCAGGCTGGGCAACAGGTTGCAGCACACCAGAGCAGACCCTGGGTAAGGCTTCGATCAATGCATCAGCACCGGCCGCTGCCAGTCGATCATGCAATTGCGCCGAGGTCTCATCCGCACCGATTGCCAGCTGGTGCGATAACAGCACCCCACCCGTATCCAGCCCTGCGTCCATTTGCATGATACAAACCCCGGTATGATGGTCGCCAGCTAGAATAGCCCGATGAATCGGTGCAGCGCCACGCCAACGCGGTAATAACGAGCCGTGAATATTTAAACACCCCATTGCCGGTGTATCCAACACCGCTTGCGGCAGGATAAGCCCATAAGCGGCCACCACCAGCACATCGGCGTTCAGCGATTGAAACGCGTCGACAGCCTTGGGCTCTTTTAAAGACAGCGGCTGCTGTACCGGCACATTAGCGGCCATGGCACGCAACTTCACAGCGCTCTGTGTCAGCTTCCGGCCACGCCCTGCAGGGCGGTCAGGCTGAGTCAGTACACCCACCACCGTGTGCGAGCTTGCCAACAGAGCATCCAGAGCAACCGCTGCGAATTCAGGTGTGCCAGCAAAAGCAATGTTAAGACGGTTGCAGTTCACGGTGTCAATAATCAGGGCCGCTCAGGCAGATCGTCCGGATCTGCTCCGTCTCGAATCCATTTCTCCAGGCGCTTACGAATTCGGTTGCGCTTCAGTGGCGAGAGGTAATCCACAAAAAGCTTCCCATTCAAATGATCAATTTCATGCTGAATGCAGACCGCCAGCAAACCATCGGCGTCTAATTCAAACGGATTACCCTCACGATCAATAGCACTCACCTTCACCTCAGCAGGCCGTTTAACGGTTTCGTACACCCCTGGAATGGACAAGCAGCCTTCCTGCATTTCACCACTGCCCTCAGCCTGCAGAATTTCTGGATTGATCAGTGTTAGTGGGGTGTTGTTTTCCTCAGAAACATCAATAACAACAACACGTTGGTGAACATTCACTTGCGTTGCGGCAAGCCCAATGCCCGGTGCCTCGTACATTGTTTCGAGCATCTGATCGATCAGCGTGACCACGTCACCGTTCACGTTTTCAACCGGAGATGCGGTACGCCTGAGTTGGGCGTCTGGGAAGTAAAGAATATCTAACAATGACACGAGCTACGTCCGATACGGTGAGAGAGCGCGATTCTAACAGGGACTGCCGTACTTTCTAAACGCGGCACTGCCTTTGCATATCAAGGTTTCTTCCGGTCCGCCGATCATGCTGGTAGACCACGCCGACTCAACCAGGGAGAGTTCCTGAACATGGCTCTACATATGACTGTACCGACTGCGCGCTTGACTCTGGCAGTCAGTCTGTCCGCACTACTCGCCGCTTGCTCCTTTGGACAGGGCCCATCGGCTATGGTGGTGGACGCGCCAAAGCAGGTCGCCGACCGCTTTGCGGAGGATGGACTCAGCCCCACCAGCTACACCACTGTGGTGCCACGCGCCTACATTGGCACAGACGATCTGGATGAACACGCCCCCGATGCCTATACCGTCGTCCGCGGCGATACCTTGTGGGATATTTCCGATCGATTCTTGAAAAAACCGTGGATGTGGACCAAAATTTGGAACTACAACCCGCAGATTCACAATCCGCACCTGATCTTCCCAGGCGATGTACTGGCCTTAGAATACGTTAACGGCAGACCGACACTGGTTCTGACACGCAATGGTCAGCCAGTACCGCTGACAACCACCCCAGCCTTGGGTGCAGCCAACGGCGCTATATTGGATGCCGATGGCAATCCAATTCCAGATTCCGCAGGCAGAACAAGACTGTCACCTAGAATACGCTCCGAATCATTAGACGATGCTATCCCGACTATCTCGGGTGATTCGATCCGTCAATTTCTAGTACACCCGCGTGTGGTTGATGCCAAAACCATCGCCAATGCGCCCTATGTCGTTGCCAATCACGATAATCACTTAATTAGCTCTGTCGGCAACCGTATTTACGCCCGTGGCCCGATGAACCGGGACCAGACCAACTATGGCGTGTTCCGCCGCAGCAAGGAGCTACGCGACCCCATAAATGGTGCACTGCTAGGCTACGAAGTTACCCACGTGGCTGATGCGAAGCTGCTGAGCACCGGCGACCCGTCGACACTGGGCATTACCAGTAACAATATGGAAACCATCGCTGGCGACATTCTGCTGGCTACCAATGACGAGGTCACTGCCCATAACTACGTGCCTCGATTACCCGAATTACGGGGTGAAGGCCGTATTGTGTCGCTGGTGAATGCCATTTCACAAACAGGCCGTGATCAGGTCATTGTGCTGAATGTGGGCACCGATTCCAATATTCAGGAAGGTGACATTCTGGCTATCGAAACTCGCGGCCAGCAAGTGGTGGATCAGCGCGGGCGTAGACGCCACGAGCACATCTCACTGCCCAATTTCCGATCGGGCGTCATTATGGTTTTCAAGGCCTTTGACAAGGTAAGCTATGCACTGGTCATGGAATCGACTCGCCCGGTATTGATTAACGATATCGTTACCGGCATTTAAACCTGCCCCGACACTGCTCAATCCAGTGGCCGCGGGCGCAACCGCGGTCACTATCATGGAAGATAGCACTTCACGTACGAACTCCTTATCCGCCGTTTCTCCGGCAAATGCCCCAGCAGCGGGCTCATCAGCTACGGCGCAGACCAGGTCAACCCTCGCCTGGCTAAGCTTCTGCCTAGCGCTGCCCACCAGCACACGTTTATGCCAGCATGCCAGACTTAGCTGCGCGGACCCTGCCCACCTGGGCAACTTAATCCAACACTATGTCGAGGGGCGGGATACACAGCTCGAACGCGTCCTTGAAGCGCTCATCCCAGCCCAGCAGCTGCAACAACTATTCGCCGCTGATACGCAGCGTAAAGTTAATGAGGCACTGCACTGGCAAGCCAGTGCCGAGCAGCACCATATTATTGGGCTGGATCACCCCGCGTACCCAGCTCTGCTGCAAAACATCAGCGATTCCCCGCCCCTTTTGTATGCGTCAGGGAATCTGTCAGCCCTGAATCGACCGCTAGTCGGGGTTGTCGGATCACGCAAAGCCAGCTATGCAGCACTAGCCCACACTCGTACTCTGAGTGCTGAGCTGGCTGCCAAAGGCATTGGCATCGTCAGCGGATTGGCGCTTGGAATCGATGCCGCTGCACACGAAGGTGCATTAGATGCAGGTGGCATAACCCTGGCTGTTGCCGCTACAGGACCCGACAAAATTTACCCGAAGCGCCACGCCGCACTGGCGCAGCGGATTCTGGACAACGATGGGCTGATACTGTTCGAAAACCCAATAGGATCACCCACCCTACCTTGGCACTTCCCGCAACGTAACCGCATTATCAGCGGCATGAGCCAAGGTGTGCTGATTGCCGAAGCTGGCCTGCCCAGCGGCACCATGACCACTGCAACGCACGCTATGAATCAAGGGCGAGAGGTTATGGCTGTACCGGGATCTGTGCAGAATCTACAGGTAAGAGGATGCCACGCCCTGATCAAACAAGGCGCGGCATTGGTGGAATCGGTTGACGATGTGATGGATGTGCTAGGACAGAGCGTTCATTGCCTGCCAAAGACTCCACTCAATGTCATTGGCACCACACAGCCACACCAACTCGACCTGAATGTGGAGGAACTGAACGAAGTTGAATTGGCCTTATTGCAGTGTCTGAGCGCCGGTCCCGCCACTCTTGACGAACTAATGGCGCAATCGGAGTCAGATATTATTCAGTTGAGTTCAACCTTAGGCTTACTTGAAATCAGAGGCATAATCCGCACATGTTCAGGTGGGCGGTATGCCCGTTGCTAGAGATCTGAGGCAATCAAATTACACGGCTGCGTTGACAAAGCGTGAGCAACAGACGACGCTATCAGGCGTCACATTGATAGAACTACCACAAGGCATGGCATTGTTGCCATCACAATCACACCGGTATTCATGAGCAAAAATCTTGTCATCGTAGAGTCTCCCGCCAAGGGCAAGACCATCGAGAAGTATCTGGGCAAGGACTATAAGGTGCTTGCATCCTATGGCCATGTTCGCGACCTGTTACCCAAGGAAGGTGCAGTCGACCCGGACAATGACTTCACCATGAAGTACCAAATGATCGAGCGTAATGAAAAGCATGTTAACAATATAAAAAAAGCGCTGAAGAAGGCCGACACGCTTCTACTGGCAACTGACCCGGATCGCGAGGGTGAGGCAATAAGCTGGCATCTGGTTGAACACCTGCGCGAAACCGGAGACCTGGACGGCAAGGATGTGCAACGTGTTGTGTTCCATGAAATTACCAAACGGGCCGTGCAGGATGCAGTCGACAACCCGCGTGAACTGGGCCATGACCTGATCAATGCCCAACAGGCACGTAGAGCGCTTGAC
>CALKXZ010000409.1 GCA_938003775.1 uncultured Granulosicoccus sp.
GTCAGAAATGGACAGCGCCTCACTCAGATCGTGTGAGACCATAAGACTGGTCAAGCCCAACGCGGCATTAACAGTACGAATTAGCTCCAGTAGCACGCCCATGGAAATTGGATCCTGACCAGTGAACGGCTCGTCGTACATGATCATCATGGGGTCAAATACCAGCGCTCTGGCCAGCGCTGCCCGTCTGGACATTCCGCCAGAGAGTTCAGCCGGTGATAAATCGCGGGCACCGCGCAGACCCACCGCGTGCAACCTCATCAGCACCAGGTGAGAAATCAGACACTCTGGTAGGTCGGTGTGTTCGCGCAGTGGGTAGGCGACGTTGTCAAAGACGGATAGATCAGTGAGCAATGCTCCGGATTGAAACAGCATACCCATGCGCTTTCGCAGCTCGTACAGCTCCGCACGGCGCAGCTTTCCAACATGCTGTCCATCCACGTGGATAGTGCCCTGACTGGGTTTGAGCTGACCACCCACCATTTTCAACAGGGTAGTCTTACCCGTACCACTGGGACCTAGTATGGTCGTGATCTTTCCGCGCGGAATATCCATGTCCAGGCCGCAAAATATAGATTTACTGCCACGCGAGAAATGCAGATCGCGGATCTGCACGAGTGTCGTTCCGTCGTCAGCCATGGCGTTTACAGGGCTCATGCGCGTTTAAATCGTCTCCAGTGTAACAGTTCGGTTCATCATTACAGTCTTCAGCAGATGGCAGTGACTGAGAGCTCACTATCGGCAGCCGACGGCACTTATACACCGAGATGAGCAGCAACAGTGTGTCATTGATTTAGAAAATGCGTCAGTCAATTGTCAAGGAACCTTTGGCTTATCGGTCGTCTACTATGAGTCAGCTACACTTAAAATACTTGTAACGCCCCTACAAGAGGCGCAACCCGATGCCCCAGACCATGCCATTCAAGCGTAAGCAATACACTTTCATTTTACTTATATGGGCCTTCTTTCTGGGAGGTTGTGCCAGCAACCCACCCACTGGACCTGTTCATGATCCGTTTGAAAACGTCAATCGACAGATATACCGCTTCAACACGGCAGTAGACAATGCCGTACTCAAACCGGTTGCAAAAGGTTACCGCTTTGTACTACCCGACTTTGTTGAAGTGGGCATATTTAATTTTTTCAGTAACCTGGACGATGTCAACGTCATTGTCAACGACGTGTTGCAAGGCAAATTTAGGCAAGCTGGTAGTGATACCGGCCGTTTTTTGTACAACAGCACGGCGGGTATATTCGGATTAATTGATTTCGCCACGCCTGCTGGCTTGGTTAAGCATCGAGAGTCTTTTGGTCAGACGCTGGGGGTTTGGGGTATTGGTGAAGGCCCCTTTGTCATGCTGCCGCTGCTAGGCCCCAATAATTCGCGCTCAACGGCGGGTTTAGTCGTCGAAAATTTAACAACCGACATACCTAATCGCGCCATTGACGACGACGGCACACGGCTTGGACTAACCGCTTTAGAGATCGTGTCGTTACGGGCGCGGCTATTATCAGCCGGTAATTTACTGGACGCAGCTGCCCTTGACCCGTATTTGTTGCTGCGCGACTTCTGGGTACAACAGCATCGCCGACTCACCTGGGATGGCACGCGTAAAACCGGCATTGGCGAGGCCTCATCAGACTCCGATGGACTTGACGAGCTCGATGAACTTGATCAGTTGGACGAAATGGATGAACTCGACAAAATCGACCGTATGGACGCACTCGACGAGATGGATGAATTGGACAAAATTGATCAGATGGATGAACTCGACGAACTTGATAAAATGGACGAAAAGGATCAAAAATAGCGCGCCCCGTCCTACCTCACGGTCGATCATGTGAATCCTGAATCTGAATCCATGCTAGCGTTAGCCCGGTCTGTTATCCAGATCGAGGCCGCAGCGGTGGCGGCACTTGAATCGCGCATCGACAGCCAATTTATTCGAGCGTGTGAGCTATTGCTGGCTTGCGAGGGGCGCGTTGTCGTCTGCGGCATCGGCAAGTCCGGGCACATTGGTGCAAAGCTAGCGGCTACCCTTGCCAGCACGGGAAGCCCAGCGTTCTTTGTGCACGCTGCTGAGGCCAGTCATGGCGATCTGGGTATGTTCAAGGCCAATGATGTTGTTATTGGCATCTCTTACTCCGGCAATTCAGCCGAATTAATGGCATTGATTCCGGGTATCAAGCGCCTTGGCATTCCGCTGATCAGCCTGTGCGGAGAACCTGACTCTGCACTGGCCAAAGCGTCAACCATCGCTCTGAATACGCAGGTACAGCGAGAGGCCTGCCCGCTAGGGTTGGCACCGACTGCCAGCACAACAGCAACACTGGCGCTGGGCGATGCTTTAGCCATTGCGCTGCTGGGTGCACGCGGTTTTAACGAAGAGGATTTCGCACGCTCACACCCTGGCGGCCGGTTGGGTCGGCGCTTGTTACTGCGTGTTGAGGATGTCATGGTCAGCGGCCAGGCGATACCAAGCTGTCCGGAGACCGCTAAGCTCTCAGCCGCACTGGTGGAGATATCAGCTAAGGGACTGGGTATGGTGACACTGGAATCTGCAGACGGTGAATTAAGCGGTGTCTTTACCGACGGCGATTTGCGCCGCGCTTTTGCCATGAATGTTGATGTTAGAGAAGTTGAGGTTGCGACGGTTATGACACGTCATCCAATCACAATCAGCGGGCAGGCACTGGCTATCAACGCAGTCACTGTCATGCAGGAGCGACGCATTACCTCGCTACCCGTGGTACAAGGATCAACGTTGGTCGGCGTGGTTACCATGCACGCATTACTCGCCTCAGGCGTGGTCTGATCATGCGCCCAGACAAACTAGCCGACAGACGCTCAAGCGTTCATTTATGATCTCCCGCCTGCTTTCACGCTACTGGTTGTTAGTACCCATTTTGATCATTGTCGTTATTATTGTTGATCGCATTGAAACACCCAGCACCATAGAAACCGAAGACACCATCCAAATGTCAGAGACCCGCTCTGACTATTACATGTCAGACTTTCAGTCCAGAAAATTCAGCGCTTCAGGTGACATCGA
The DNA here is from genome assembly GCA_938003775.1 of uncultured Granulosicoccus sp. Classification (GTDB taxonomy): domain Bacteria; phylum Pseudomonadota; class Gammaproteobacteria; order Granulosicoccales; family Granulosicoccaceae; genus Granulosicoccus. Next base: position 3,054 of record CALKXZ010000409.1, read on the forward strand.
ATTTACCGTCAAAGGCGAGACCCTGGCTCACTATCCCGACACCGATAGCTCCGAAATAGCCGCACCGCGCATACAACTGCATCGTCTGGATACCGTATGGCACATACAGTCTCAAACGGGTCGCTTTGATACGAACCCAGATCTATTCACGCTTCAAGGACAAGTCATTATCAAACGCCAGCAGCCAGGCACGCAGCCAGTTACCATTACCACTAACAGCCTGACGGTTGCGCCTCAATCCAATGAGGTTGCCACCGAGGAGCCCGTTGAAATTGTCGCCCCCACCTGGCGACTTCAGGCAACCGGGCTCACCTCGGCCATCGACGACGGCAGGCTGAATCTACTGTCCCAGGTAACCGGACGCTATGAGGTAACTGATGCACCGTAACGCACACCCCATCTTATCCCTGAATCCTTTATCAACCAGCCTGTTGCTGGTGGTTACTCTCGTAACTGGTATGACGCAGCTGGCCCTGGCACGCCAGAGCGACTTGGCCCAGGCTATCGATGTGCGCGCAGACAAATCAGAATACGATGAGAAGGCTGGGACTCAAACACTCACGGGCAATGTTGAAATAAGTCAGGGCACGATGCGCATCACTGCCGACAGCATCGCCATATTGCTCGAGAACAATACGCTCAGTGAAATAACCGGTAGCGGTTCACCCATACGCTTTGAACAGGAGAACGATGCTGGAGAACTGATGCGCGGTGAAGCCAAGCGCATTATTTATAACGCCGTATCTGGCACGCTTATTCTGGAAGGGGCGGCGACCCTCCGCCAGCCTCGCCAAAATCTGGTCAGCGAGCGCATCACATTCGATGCGCGCACGCAGAAAGTCAGCGCAGAAGGCGGCGGGGAAACGGGCCGGGTTAGCATTCAGATCCAGCCTCCAAAACCGGCTGACACCCAATGATAGTTCGCATGGCTCAAACGTTGTGAAGCGCCCACGCCGGCGGCTTGAGGCGAATAATCTGCACAAGGCCTATAAAAAAAGACGCATCCTAGAGGGCGTGTCTTTGGGTGTGAGCAGTGGCGAGGTTGTTGGCCTACTGGGGCCCAATGGTGCTGGCAAAACCACCTGCTTTTATATGGTGGTCGGCCTGGTCAAGCCTGATCAGGGACAGATTACACTGGACGATCAGGACGTCACATCACACCCGATGCATGCGCGCGCGCGCCTGGGCGTTGGTTATCTCCCACAGGAGGCTTCCGTATTCCGGCAGCTCTCGGTGAGTCAAAACATAATGGCCATTCTGGAGACGCGCAAGGCACTGAGCTCAGCTGATCGTCGGGATCGGCTGGAAGCCTTACTGGAGGAATTGCAGGTGGCGCATATTCGCGACAATCTGGGTATTAGTCTGTCAGGAGGCGAACGACGACGGGTGGAAATCGCCCGTGCTCTGGCAGCTGACCCCGGATTCATATTATTAGACGAACCATTTGCAGGCGTCGATCCTATCTCTATCCTCGACATTCAGCGCATCATCACCCACCTAAAAGAGCGCAATATTGGGGTACTCATCACAGATCATAATGTTCGCGAGACATTAGGTATCTGCGACAAGGCCTATATCCTCAGCCATGGCAAGCTGATTGCTGAGGGTACTCCTGCCGCCGTTTTGGCGAATGAAGAGGTAAAAGCCGTCTATCTAGGTGATAATTTCCAGATCTGATCTCCCCCTCCAAGACCGTATCCCTGCATTAATATGCACGACACCTGCTGTAGCTGCTATTCAACATAGCCGCTATCCTTCTGTAATCATTACAGAAGGTAGTCTTTGGCTGGCTGTTAACCAGTTTGTAATTTAAAAAACCTGGCCCATACTCGTTTCAGGCGAGTTAATTGCGTCTGTAGGTTCTTGCTGGTTGTCTTTCCACCTCAGACCCGTTTATTGGATACGCTTCTATGAAACAGTCACTGCAGATCAAGATGGGCCAGTCTTTGGCCATGACCCCTCAGTTGCAGCAGGCCATTAAGTTATTGCAACTGTCGACTCTTGAGCTTCAGAGTGAAATCCAAAGCGCCCTTGAAAGCAATCCGATGCTTGAGATGCAGGAAGAGGAATCGGCTGAGCCTCGCGAAGCGGATCTGGCCAATGAATCGCGTGAAACACGCGAGGCTAACCGAGAGGCCGAAACTGCCGCTGCGGAGCAGAAGCAGACTGCCTCAGAGCTGGAGCTGGTTGGCGAGAACTCCCAGGGTGCCGACGATGTGATGCCCGAAGATCTGCCCGTGGATAGCGCCTGGGATGACATCTATGATTCAGCGACACCGACCAGCTCGGCCTCCACAGGCAGTGATAGCGAGTCTCGCGACTTTACTGAATTTCATAACGCGGGTATTGCCAGTATCCAGGATCATCTGAACGAGCAGATCCGATTTGCACCGCTGACCGATCGGGACCAGGATATTGCCGAAACCATTATCGATGCGATCGACAATAACGGCTATCTGATCGATGAAGTCGATGTATTGATCGATGGATTGAATCGGGACATTACGGACCCAGAACAGCTGTATGTGCTGGACGAATTTGAAACCGTGTTGCACCTGGTGCAACATTTGGACCCGGCTGGTTGCGGCGCACGTGACGCCAGTGAGTGCATGACTATCCAGTTAAGCCAGTTACCCGAATCCGACGTGGTCACGCATGCCATGGGTATCGTTAAAGACCATCTTGACCTGCTGGCAGCTCATGATTTTGCCCGCCTGCGTCGGTTTTTCAAAATCAATGACGAGCAGTTACAAGAAGCCATTGCGCTGATTCGCAGTCTCAATCCGCGCCCTGGCCGTCAGCTGGTCAATGATCATGATCAGTACATCGTGCCTGATGTGTTTGTTAAGAAGGTTAAGGGCGTTTGGCGCGTCGAATTGAACCCTGATATCGCCCCAAAACTGGGTATTAACGCACTGTACGCTGGCATGGTGAAACGGGCGGATAAGTCCGATGATAATAATTTCATGCGCAATCACCTGCAGGAGGCTCGCTGGTTTATTAAAAGCCTGCAGAGCCGCAATGAAACCCTGTTACGCGTGGCCACTGCGATCGTTGAGCGGCAGCGCAGTTTTCTAGAATATGGCGACGAGGCTATGAAGCCGCTAGTTCTCAGAGATATTGCCGAACAGCTCAGTTTGCACGAGTCGACTATTTCACGGGTAACCACGCACAAATACATCCACACACCGCGGGGTATCTTCGAATTCAAATACTTTTTTTCATCCCACGTCTCTACCGCTAATGGCGGCGAATGTTCGGCAACTGCGATCCGCGCCATGATTCGCAAGTTCATCGCTGCCGAGGATGCCACGAAACCGTTATCCGACAGTAAAATTGCCAGTACGTTAGTCGCTGAAGGAATACAGGTTGCGCGAAGAACCGTAGCCAAGTATCGTGAATCCATGGCAATTCCGCCATCGAATGAGCGTAAGCGTTTGAACTAAATCAGCATTGTATGCACAGAAAAAATAGGCCATTAGGCAGTAACCCCGTCTCTCCTGAGTCATGGCACTCAGGCGGCGGAGCCTTGGCTTTATTTTATCCACATCCTATATTGGCAGTACAAGCTATATTGACAGTACAGGGATTCGCCATAGTCCTTGATGCATGCCGCGAACGGTCCTTTTGCCAACTAGGCCACAGGCTTAGTTCAGGGCCCTCGCATTCCTAAGTGAACCACTCGTTGAACACCAGGAGATGCCCATGAACCTCACAGTAACCGGCCACCACGTCGACGTCACCAGCTCCATGCATAATTATGTGACCGACAAGATGGAACGCCTCCAAAGACATTCTGAGAATCTCTTTGGCGTCCACGTGATTCTCTCCGTGGAGAAAATGCGGCAAAAAGCCGAAGCGACTATCCAGGTAGCTGGTACCAAGCTATATGCGGACACTACCGAACCAGACATGTATGCTGCTATCGATCTGTTGACCGACAAGCTCGACCGACAGCTGATCAAACACAAAGAAAAACTGAAAACGCGCCGTCGCAGTAGTGAGCCCGTGCTCGAATAGCTGCCCGCACGCTTTTAATCCTGCTGGCGAGGGCGCACAATATGCGTTTAGCCGTCACACACAAGGCCCTGTTCAGCTGACGCTGCAGGGCCTTTGTGTTGCCAGAAGTATCAACCTGCGACGTACATCACGAGAAGTAACACTACCGCCACATGGATTTATCTGACCTGCTCGTACCCGAGCGCATACGTTGTCACTGCGACGTTCAGAGTAAAAAACGCACGTTGCAGACGCTCGCCGAGCTGCTCGGGGCGTCTCTACGCACGCCAGAGGGCTCCGAACAGCAGCTGACAACCGAAGAAAACGCCAGCCAGGAGCCTGACGCTGAATCCCGCACCGAATCTCTGCAAGGCAAAATAAATGATGTTCTCAGTGGTACATCGCGCAAGAACAAGAAGCTGTGCAAGGGCGACGGCACAGCCGATACGCTCAGCGACATGGAGATCCTAGATGCACTGATCAGCCGCGAGCGGCTGGGAAGCACCGGATTGGGTCATGGGGTTGGACTTCCGCATAGTCGGCTGAGCTGTATTCAGAAGCCGGTAGCCGCCCTGGTTACCTTGGCCAACGGTGTTGACTACGAAGCCGCTGATGATCAACCCGTGGATTTGGTATTGGGTTTGTTGGTGCCAGAAAAATGCAATGACGAGCATTTGAAAATACTCGCACAGCTAGCCCGCCGTTTCAGTGATGACTCACTGCGTACAACGCTGCGTTCCTTCCACGACGCCGGTCAGCTGTACACCCACATTGTCTCCTTGCCGACCGTGGACGACTAACTCAGCCCCTCATGTCTTCCAGGCAATTGAGTGTCAGTGATGCAGTCGCAGCCATGCAGCAGGGTAATATCGACCTGGTTTGGATGGCAGGTCAAGGGGCTAGCAAGCGCCCACTGACACGAGACCAGGCACCTGAGGAGCGCCCGCGGCTACTAGGCTCGTTCAACTTGAACAGCCCCAATCGTATCCAGTTAATCGGTGGTGCTGAACTGAGCCTCTTCGATGATAAGGCTGAATTGGACACCAGCCGGTTCCAGTACTCACTGCCCAACACCTGCGACATCATTGTGGTGTCAGATTCCCTAGTGCCTCCGCCCAGCGTGGTGGAACTGGCTGAAAGGGAGCAGATTGCGCTGCTGGGCTCATCGATGGATTTCAGCCAGCTTCACAGCCGCATCCGCACCTTACTAACCCAGTTGTTAGCCGAGCGCGAGATTATTCATGGTGTGATGATGGATGTACACGGCACGGGTGTGCTGATCACGGGCGATGCCAGTGTCGGTAAGAGCGAGCTAGCACTAGAGCTGATCAGTCGCGGTCATATTTTGGTAGCCGATGACGCACCCGAGTTCACCCGCATTGCCTTGGGGACTGTGGAATGTCAGTGCCCGCCCCTACTGCGTGATTTTCTCGAAGTTCGCGGTTTGGGAATCCTCAATATTGCGTTAATGTACGGCGACGCGCATACGCGTTCGCGTAAGATCTTACGGTGTATCGTGCACCTCAAGCCGGTGAGCGAGAACGATTACCACAAAGATCTCACCGCTATTGCCGGTGAGCGAATCAGCGAACCCTCCGATACCAGACTCGTACTCGGGGTCAATGTGCCACAGCGAACCATCCCGGTTGCGCCAGGTCGAAATATGGCTGTGTTGGTTGAGGCAGCGGTGCGCGATCAGATACTGCGCGCCGATGGCTACAGCGCGTCCCGCGATCTGATCAACAAACAGGCTGCGGCCATGGCTGCCACCTCGGACAGCCCACCCATTAGAGCTAAGCCACGTCCAAAGTCAGGAACAGAATTAACCGATCACAAGGAGCAAGGACAATGACTCGTCTAACCATAGTGACCGGCTTGTCTGGCGGTGGCAAAAGTGTCGCGTTACACACGCTGGAAGACGAAGGCTTCTTCTGTATCGACAACCTACCCGCTAACCTGCTGTCCGATCTGATTGACAAATTACTGGCCAGTGGCTCCGAGCTGTACGAGAATCTGGCCATAGGCATTGACATGCGCAGCGAACGCGCATCAACGGTTAACCTGCTTAAGCTACTGCACGATCTGCGCGCCCGCCAAGATACGCAAGTGGAAGTGCTGTTTTTAGATACTGACAGATCCACGCTGGTTACACGTTTTTCAGAGACCCGCCGCAAGCACCCACTGACTAACCAGGATCTCCCCCTGATCAGTGCTATTGATGAAGAGGCCAGACTTCTAGACCCGGTGAAGTCCGAGGCAGAACTGGTTGTCGACACCTCGGGGCTCAACCTGCACGAATTACGCGACATCATCCGTACTTATCTACTGGGTAAAACACACGGTGGACTGGCTCTGGTCTTCCAGTCATTCGGGTTCAAACACGGTACACCAGCCAGCACCGATTTTATGTTCGATGTGCGCTGCCTACCCAACCCACATTGGGAACCAGACCTACGCCGGTTCACTGGACGTGAGCATCCGATCATTGCATTTCTCGAAGAACAACCCGATGTTATCGACATGTTCAACGATATTCGCGACTTTGTTAGTCGGTGGTTGCCGTTATTTGAATCAGAAAACCGTGCGTATTTAACCGTGTCCACGGGCTGCACTGGCGGTCGGCATCGCTCTGTATACTTGACAGAAAAACTGGCCAGCCATTTTGCAGCGCAACGCAGTAACGTGTCACGACGACACCGCGAACTGTCCTGACTTGCTTAGCTTAGTAGGCTATAGCTGACAACCTGAATCGGACCAAGTGATTACTCAAGAACTTCAAATCATTAACAAGCTGGGGTTGCACGCCAGAGCTGCAGCCAAGCTTGTCAAACTCGCCTCATCATTCAAGTGCAGTATCGATATTGAAAAAGACGGGCAGCGTGTGAACAGTAAAAGCATTATGGGTGTCATGATGCTCGCCGCCAGTTGCGGCTCACACGTTACACTGCGAACTGAAGGACCCGATGAACAGGATGCCATGCAATCCGTCATGGATCTAATCAACCGCCGTTTCGACGAAGAGGAGTAGTCACCCATGAGCCTGATGTTCAATGGCATCGGAGTCTCTCGAGGAATCGCCATAGGCGAGGCTTATCTTCTGCGCCGTAACCAGATTGATGTTACGTCTCGCACGCTGTCTAAAAAATCAGTACCCAATGAAGTTCGGCGGTTTAAGCGTGCCGTTAAGGCAGCCCGTGCGCACCTACTGACCGCACGCGACAACATCCCTAAAGATGCACCGAGCGATGTCAGCTCTTTTATAGAAACGCACATTTTGATGCTCGATGACGGTGTGCTGTCTCAACGACCCGTGGAAATTATCAAGTCAGAGCTGATCAACGCTGAAGCTGCTCTGCAGCAACAACGCGAAGAACTAATCAAGGTATTCGGCTCTATGGAAGATACCTATTTGGCGACTCGAGTTGATGACGTCAATCATGTTATCGATTGCGTATTACGCGCACTCGATGATGGCATGCAACAGGTTGTGGATACCGAGCAATGGAAAGGCCGGATTATCGTTGCCGATGATTTGACCCCGGCAGATACCGTGAACATGCAACACCATGGCGTGGCAGGCTTTATCACCGAAACCGGTGGGCAACTATCCCACACTGCCATTCTTGCCAGAAGCCTGGGCATTCCCGCGATTGTCGGCATACCCAATATCAGGCGTTACGTGCAGCCGGGTGAAGCGCTCACGCTGGATGGCCAGATCGGAATGGTGTTGGCTGAGCCCACCGATACAATGCTGGCGGAATTCAAGCAGCAGCAGAAAGAGTCTCGGCAGAAGCAAAAAGAGCTCAGCAAGCTGATCGATACCGAGGCCGTCACCAGCGATGGCGTACAACTGAAACTCTCAGCCAACATCGAAATTGAAGAGGATCTCAAGGCTCTCAAGCGCGTCAATGCCGATGGTGTCGGTTTGTACCGTACCGAGTTTTTGTTCATGAATCGGGACTCATTGCCCACCGAACAAGATCACTTCAAGGTGTACACCAAGGTGTTGCGCGCCCTTAAGGGCGACACACTGACCATTCGCACAGCAGATCTGGGTGCGGACAAACAGCTACCGGGTCAGCTGCAAGACAAGCTACAGGAACGAGCGCGGCCGCTGGCACACAATCCGGCTATGGGCCTGCGCGGCATTCGTCTGTGCCTGAGTGACACGTCTCTGTTCATCCCCCAGCTGCGCGCCATCCTGCGCGCCTCGGCGCGCGGCCCGATTCGTCTGTTGCTACCGATGATCACAAGCATCACTGAAGTTGAGCAATGCCTGGCGCTGCTTGAACAGGTCAAACACACCTTGCGAGAACAGAACATCGAATTTGATGAGAACCTACCAGTGGGTGGCATGATTGAGGTACCGGCTGCTGCTGTTGCCGCGGCGCAGTTTGCCGAGCATCTGGATTTCATGTCCATCGGTACCAACGACCTAATTCAATACACACTGGCCATCGATCGTATTGATGATCAAGTCAATTACCTGTACGACCCCTTACACCCCGCTGTGCTGAGCCTGATAAAAACAGTCATTGAGGCGGGTCAAAACAGCGGCATACCAGTCGCTTTGTGTGGTGAGATGGCCGGCGATACGCGGTATGTACGTGTTCTGCTCGGACTGGGTCTGACCGACTTCAGTATGCCGCCCAACCTGATACTGGAAACCAAGCGTAGCTTGATCAGCTGCCGCCGGGCTACATTGCGAAAGCAAACCGTTGCGCTAATGGCGGCCAGCACCCTTAAGGATAGACAAACCGTGCTGGACAAAATAAACGCCTCAGCCCCGCCTTAGTCTGCACCAGAGCCCCTAACGCCCGTGCCTACAACAGAACATGAAGTCGAGCAGCAGCACAGCACCCTGGCTGAAAACATCGATGATGGTTCGCTGGAGGCTGCCCGCAAAATCATACTGGCCATGCACCCGGCCGAAATTGCCGATGCGTTAGAGGCGTTGCCCCCTGCCAGACGGCGTGTTCTGTGGGATGTTATTGATCCGCAACTGGAAGGCGAAATCCTCATGGAGGTGGGTGATGAGGTTCGCGAGTGCCTGGTGTGCGACATGGATCTGGAGCAGTTACGTGCAGCCACTGAACAGCTGGACCTGGATGATCTGGCAGATTTTGTTCAGTCATTGCCAGAGAAGCTGACTGCCGATGTTTTATCCAGTATGGGCAAGCAGGAGCGCGATCGCCTGGAGCAGGTACTGGCCTACCCCGAGGACAGTGCAGGTGGACTGATGAACTTGGATGTCGTCACGGTTCGCGGCGACGTAACTTTGGATGTTGTTCTGAGGTTCCTGCGTTGCCGCGGCGATATGCCACGCCAAACCGATCGACTATGGGTCACCGACCGCTACGGTCGCTATCAAGGTGAGTTGCCGTTACGTCTGTTGCTGACCAACAGCCCGAATACGCTGGTCAGCGACATTACGCAGCACAAGATAGAACCATTGCATGTGTTAACCCGTGATGATGATGTTGCCAGAGTCTTTGAAGATTTCGATCTGGTCTCAGCGCCGGTGGTCGATGACGACAATCAGTTAATCGGCCGTATCACGATCGATGACGTTGTCGATGTGATCCGCGATGAGGCGGAACAATCTGTATTGAGCATGGCCGGCCTCAATCAGGAAGACGATATTTTCGCCCCAGTTCTCAAAAGCACTCGCAAACGTGCGCTTTGGCTCGGCGTCAACCTACTCACCGCGTTACTGGCCTCGTGGGTGATTGCCCAGTTTGAGGGCACACTGGAACGTGTGGTGACGCTGGCTGTGCTGATGAGCGTGGTACCGAGTATGGGGGGAATTGCTGGCAGCCAGACCTTGACGCTGGTTATTCGCGCACAGGCACTGCATCAAGTTAACAAAAACAACCTGCGCGATTTATTAACGCGTGAAGTAGCCATTGGGCTGCTCAACGGTATCCTGTGGGCCGTGATCGTGGCAGGCCTGGTGTGGTTATGGTTTGATGACCGGCAGATAGGCCTGATCATCGGTGCCGCGTTGATTGTCAATCTGGTCACCGCTGCGTACGCCGGTGCCATGCTGCCGATGCTGATGCGTCGCATCGGCGTGGATCCCGCGTTGGCAGGCGGCGTTGCACTGACAACCGTCACTGATGTGGTTGGTTTGGTCGCGTTTCTGGGGCTGGCAACCTGGTTAATGTAACGATATACAGCGCTCCATTCGATACACAGAGCCAAACTGGACGTCTGCAGCCTGTGAGGTGGTGGTCTCTAGTGCTCTGTAATCGTCAAAGCCCTTTTTACAGCCAATGCCAAATCCGCTTAGCCGCAACCACAGTCAGTGATTGCGGATAGCACCAACGAGACGTTTTGCGCTATTGGACGAAATGCGCGCCACTTTCTCGGTTTGTACCGATGCGTACTCACAGGAATCTTGCACCTGCTGCAGTAACTCTTGTGTGTCGATAACAAAGCCTTGGAACATGAATCGGGTTTCGGTCCATGGGCAATCCAGCTCGTTGACGTACATGCCCATTTCGAGCTGATTGCGGTGTACCCACCGTGTTTCGGCGACAACGCGTGTCGAAACAGTGGCATAGGGTCGTGCAGCTTTTTTTCGGTTCAGTCTCATGACAGTTTCCTCGTGTCAGGCTCAGACCTGATCTCGTTGAGTAAACACCGGAACAAAACAAGACGGTTTCCGATGGGTTGAAAAGACTGTACAGCCACACATAGTCTCTCGCCAGTGAATTGACAGCAATTCGTGTGGCTATTCAAATTTCCCGCAAATGTATCGCCAGGCCTGCGAACTAACCCACGCTCACGCGTTTTCAGGCACAGGATTTTTGACATCAACAGCTATTCATTACAGCCTTTGTTGACTAGCAGTCTGGCAAAAAAGACTCAATTACAGGCGCGCAGATCATTAATGACGGTTATTTGACGAGTGTGATTCTGGGTTATCCCCAGGCACCCTCAGACCCATCGAGTCACGTCACAGTGTGGTTCCAGTGAGTTATCCACAGCTTCTTCACGACTTACTCAGCCAGTTTTCCACGATCATCAAACCAAACCACAACATATAGTGGCAAAGTGTAAATTTACACCTAGATATAGTGTTCAATACATTGACCCGACCGGGTCCCGGATATACACTTCGCGGCCGTTGCAATGAAGTTTTAGTGACACGTGTCACGTCGTATCAAGACACACCGGAATACGGCGTTAGATTACAGAATTTCCGGGAGACTCGCGGTTCACGCTCAGAGCTTCTACACTACATATTGCGTATGGAGACGCACCACATCACTATATATAGTGGCACTCATGGATTGGGTACTACTGTTGAATACGACCTGCTTTCACTCAAAGCTGGCATAGACGAGGAGACTCTCCAATCCATGAGCACTGTTGACGTTCTGGCGCTGAAAGACACCCCTGCAAAGCCCGCTTTGGCTCGGTTGCCTCTGCAGGAAACTTCGCTGGATATCTGGGATAAAAAGTATCGCCTGAAAACCAAGGAAGGTAAAAACGTTGACGAAACCATCAATGACACCTTCAAGCGGGTCGCTCGAGCGCTCGCCGATGTTGAGCGTACCGAACAGGATCGCAAAAACTGGTACCGCGAATTTGTCTGGGCATTGGAGCAAGGCGCCATACCCGCTGGCCGCATCACCTCTAATGCCGGCGCTCTGGAACATAAACCAGCCACGTCCACAATCAATTGCACGGTCAGTGGCACCATCACCGATTCCATGGATGACATTCTCGGCAAGGTTCACGAAGCCGGGCTCACTCTGAAGGCTGGTTGCGGCATTGGCTATGATTTCTCCACGTTACGACCCCGAGGTGCTTATGTCTCTGGTGCCGGTGCCTATACCTCCGGGCCACTGTCGTTCATGGATATCTTCGACAAAATGTGTTTCACCGTGTCATCTGCCGGTGGTCGCCGCGGTGCACAGATGGGTACCTTCGATGTACGCCATCCAGACGTCCTTGAATTCATCAAAGCAAAACGCGAGGACGGTCGCCTGCGTCAGTTCAATCTGTCGTTGCTGATCACCGAAGATTTCATTCAAGCCGTTAAGGCAGATGAACAATGGCAGCTGGCTTTCCCCATTCGTCAGAAAGAGTTGGATGATGGCGAGATCGAACTGGAAAATCCGGATCAGATCGTCTGGCGCGACTGGCCATCGCACGATAATGTCGTGGTCAATGATGAAGGACTGGTCGCGTGCAGAATCTACCGCAAGATGCCCGCGCGTCGTTTGTGGGACCTGATCATGGCCTCTACCTATGACTTTGCAGAGCCTGGCTTTATTCTTATTGATAAGGTCAATGAGATGAACAATAACTGGTTTGATGAATCCATTCGGGCTACGAATCCTTGTGGTGAGCAACCGCTACCACCTTATGGTGCCTGTCTGCTCGGCTCAATCAACCTGACACGTTTTGTACTGGACCCGTTCACTGATGATGCGCGATTCGACTGGGATCGCTTTACGCGGACGGTAGAAATCTTCACACGCATGCTGGACAACGTGGTCGAAGTCAATGGTCTCCCGCTAGAGCAGCAACGCCGCGAAATACGTCGTAAGCGCCGCCACGGCATGGGTTACCTGGGACTGGGTTCGTGCATGACACTGATGGGCATGAAGTACGGCAGTGATGAATCACTGGCGTTTACCGAAAAGGTCACTCGGGAACTGGCTGTAACTGGCTGGCGTGCAGGCTTATCATTGTCCAAGGAAAAAGGTCCTGCACCGATTATGGATGAAACCTTTGCAGTAACCGGTGAGATGCTGCGCAAGCGTCCAGAAATGAAGCAGGATGGCTACAACGTTGGAGACCTGGTATCAGGCCGAATATTGCACGCGCGTTATAGCCGCTACATGCAGCGCATTGCCGAAGTGGATCCAGCACTGGTAGATGAACTGGCTGAACACGGTGCGCGTTTTACCCATCACAGCTCCATTGCACCGACAGGGACTATTTCGCTGTCACTGGCCAACAACGCCAGCAATGGTATAGAACCCAGTTTCGCTCACCACTATGCGCGCAACGTGATTCGTGAAGGTCGTAAGTCAAAAGAAAAAGTTGATGTTTTCTCTTTCGAACTACTGGCTTATCAGACCTTAGTCAATGACAAGGCCATGCCTTATAGTCAGGACCCGGCAGCGCAATTGCCTGACTACTTCATGTCTGCCGATGACATTACACCCAAGGATCATGTCTCGGTTCAGGCAGCTTCACAACGCTGGATAGACTCATCGATTTCCAAAACAGCCAATGTCCCAACCGACTTCGCCTTTGATGATTTCAAAGAGATTTATATGTATGCCTATGATCAGGGGTTAAAAGGGTGCACAACGTTCCGGTTTAATCCAGAAAATTTCCAGGGCGTATTGGTTAAGGAAGCCGACCTGGAAAATACTGAGTATCAATTCACACTTGAGGATGGATCAGTGGTCAGCGCCAAGGGTAATGAGCAGATCGAATACGACGGAGAAACGCATACCGCCGCCAATCTGTACGATGCCTTGAAAGAAGGCTATTACGGCAAATTCTAGCCTGGGTCGCGCCCTTTAAACATTTGACGTACTCATTATGAAAATTGCAAAGAAAATAGTCGGCTACGCGGTGGCCAAACCTGCACAAGAAGGCGATAAATCCGCCACCAGGAACTCCAGTGTTAACGATCAGTCCAAACTGGGGTCAAAGGCCACCGGCCAAATGGCCGATGTCATACAGATGCACGAGACTCTCGAACGACCGCACAAGCTGATCGGGTCGACATACAAACTCAAGACACCTGATCACGTGTCTGCGCACGCAATGTACATCACCATTAACGACATTGTGCTCAATGAAGGCACTGAACACGAGATGCGGCGCCCGTTTGAGGTCTTTATCAACTCGAAAAATCTCGAACACTACCAATGGATCGTCGCACTGACATTGATCATGTCCGCCGTATTTCGCAAAGGTGGAGACATCACATTTCTGGTAGACGAGCTACGCTCGGTTTTCGACCCGCGCGGCGGTTACTGGAACAAGGGCAAATACATGCCCTCGATCATCGCTGAAATCGGTGAAGTCATTGAGCGCCACTTGATCGATATCGGCATGCTCAAACGCAGCGAACCCGATGCAGCACAGACCAAACTGATTGAAGACAAGAAGGACGAGCTGCGCCGCGAACACGAGGCAGACGCTGACAACACCGGTACCTGTGAAGATGTTTCGACCGATAGCACCCAGCATACCGATGCAGCAGAACAGGCCAATGCCGATACCATTGATAATCATGAACCGTGGATGGCCAGTGCCACCCATTGCGCAAAATGTAACAACAAGGCGGTGGTATTGCGCGACGGTTGCCAAACCTGCATGAACTGCGGTGATTCTAAGTGCGGATAGTGCGCAAGTATCCGGCTCAACCCACATCCCCTCCATCATTGTTATAAAAAGCGAGAACACGACGTGTCACCGGGAATCTGTGCGGTAGAATACCATTGGACACGTAGTTCCTCCCGTTAACTGGTTCTGACAAGCAAACCATGTCAACAATAAAATGCAGAAGTTGTCGTTCAGCGATGATAATCGACCGTTGTGAATCCAGCGGAAACGCTACAACGTGTTGGCATCAGTGCCCGGTTTGCAAACAGGTCAGACTCACCAGCGAGCGTGGACCCGGACGCTTGACACCGACATCCAGCCAAAGATCACTGGCCACGGCACACAGCGACGACGACAACAGTTATGCTGCAGAGCTTGAAACACAACCGGGAACCGCCTACCTAGTCACATGAGTGAACTACAGCTCTCTGCCAAACTTGTTGGCGATATTCAAAACCTGCTACAGAGTCACGACCCTGCTGCTGCTGATCCTGGCGTAACCTCACAATATTTGTGCGCCGTAGTCGGATACCTGCTTGGCCAACAAGACATGCCTGCTAACGAAAAGGGCGATGTACTGGACCAATTGGCTGCGTTTATGAAACACGTGGCGGATGATGTTGATAGTCAGAAACAACAGGCAGCCGCCCCACCCTCTCCGCCTCAACAAGAAGCCTTTGGCATCTGGAAACCTAAAACATGAGTCAAGCAACCGCACGCCACATCCTGGTCGACAGCGAAGCGAAATGCCAGTCACTGATTGATGAAATCAAAGGCGGTGCCGATTTTGCCGCTGTGGCAAAAGAACATTCCAGTTGCCCATCAAGTCGTGATGGCGGCAATCTGGGTACGTTCGGTAAAGGCCAAATGGTGGCTGAATTTGAAACTGCCTGTTTCGATGGTGAGATTGGTGATATTCAAGGCCCTGTCAAAACACAGTTTGGTTATCACGCTATTGAAGTGACCGCTCGGACTTAAGGTTTGTCCTAACACCCTTTCACCACTCAATAGCCAAGCCCGATCGCCTTTCAGCCACGCAGGTAGGTCGGTTGAACACAGTAATAGTCGATCCGGCAGCGACCCATTAGCCAATGGCGGTCACGTTTGTGACCCCATGTGTGACCCCATGTGTGATCCCATGTGCGACCCCATGTGCGACCCCATATGCGATCCTTGAGCCCAGAAGCCAGGATTGCTCCAGATGCCAGGCATCAGACGGTGCCTTTGTAGAGTTACGTCGCCATTAGGTAATTAACTGTAAACAAACACGATTCTCTCCGTGAAACGTGATGCGTCTATCATTGTTTCTGCTATTTTATGTGATGTAGTTCGGAATTTCCGACCAGG